>NZ_JAKUEU010000062.1:0-30435 GCF_022663075.1 Bacillus cereus group sp. BfR-BA-01441 | reverse complement strand
AATAAACAGGAAACAACATGAAAATAACGAATATACTATATACTAAGTTCAAGGTTGTATAGTATATGGTGATCGGGTGATGACATATGATTTATGTAGAAAAAGTCATTATTGTAGAAGGTACATCAGATAGAAGAAAGATTGAATCTATTATTCGTGAACCGGTGGAAATTGTTTGTACAAATGGTACAATTGGTTTGTCGAAAATGGATGAGCTCGTTGATCAGTTTTTTGATAAGGAAGTGTATGTGCTAGTGGATGCTGATGATGCTGGAGAAAAGTTAAGGAAACAATTTCGAAAAGAATTCCCGCAAGCCGAGCATATCTATATTGATCGCTCGTACCGAGAAGTGGCAACTGCGCCATCTACACACTTAGCAAATGTATTATGGGGAGCCGACATTGACGTTTATACAGAATATTTACGGTAAGGAATGATAGAAGTGATTGATTGGACAGGAGCCGAAGCTACAGCCCTAATAGAGAACGAAGAAAAAACAGTATTATATGTATATACTCCAATGTGTGGAACATGCCAATTAGCAAAAAAGATGTTAACAGTGGTTGAGATGACAATTGAAGATTTGAAAATTGGGATGTTAGATTTAAATTATGCTCCGCATTTAGCGAAAGAGTATGGGATTGAAAGTGTACCTTGTTTACTTGTTTTTGAAAATGGGACACTGATGAAGAAGATATACGCATTTCATTCGGTTGAATATTTATATACGGAATTAAAGTAGGCGGCAAAATTTTTGCCGCCTCGACATATTTCTTGGGAAATATGTCGAGATGCAGGATGGATACAGTATTTGTCGAGCGAAAATAACAGGATTGCTCTTTAGTGAGAGGGAATGGTATGTAATAGAAAGTGATATGAAGGATGTGATTTAGGGTGAGATTATATTCTTTGCTTCAATCATTTGTAAATTACGCTAATGGTCAATATCATTTAGAACCGCTTTTAAGACAAGAAGAAAAAACTGTTAATTTTCGCTTTGGAGATGAAAGTTGTTCGTTACAAATTTCAAGAGATTATATAGAGCTACTACATGAGGAAAGAGGAACGGAACAAATCATTTGCTTAGATGAAAAGGATATAGAACAATTGGTGAATGGAAATGTACGATTGCAAATGCTAATGAATGATGGACGTGTACAATATTCGGGAACGTACCGAACGATGTTATTAGTGGAATCGATGTTTCATATATGTAAACCGATGTCAGTAGGTGCTTAAAATTCTGAAGTTTCATTTTTTGCGAAAATTTCTGTTGACATGGTGAGTGTATATTGATACAATTCAAGTCATAAAATATAGACAATTTCATAAATTTCAAATCAGACGAAAATTGAATCTGATTTCTCTTATCAAGAGAGGTGGAGGGACTGTGCCCTGTGAAGCCCGGCAACCGTCAACTTATGTTGAAATGGTGCCAATTCCTGCAAAGCAAATGCTTTGAGAGATGAGAGAGAGGGATAATGTTGTTATATACGCATAAAAACCTTTCTGCTTCTCTAAAGCAGAAAGGTTTTTTTATTGTTTGAATGTGGAGGACATTCAAATAATAAAAGTAATGAGAACGGTGGACTACACGCATCAAAAATAAAAAATTGCGGAGTCGACCTGAAATCTTTATGAAATCTAGCTCCAGCGGCTAGAACAGTCGGTCGTTTCATCCCTTCCTATGAGGCAAAAAGCGCCTCTACGTCAGGGATTCAAACGCCCTCTTGTTCTAAACGAGCCGCTTGCGCTTTTTATTTAAAAAAGGGGTGATACACCATGATTCTATTAGAGAATGTAAAGAAAATATATAAAGCAAAAAGCGGTGATGTCACTGCTGTAGATAATGCCAATTTAAAAATAGATAAAGGTGAAATATTTGGTGTTATCGGATATAGTGGCGCTGGAAAAAGTTCTTTAATTAGATTGTTCAATCAGTTGGAGAAACCAACTTCTGGCCAAATTACAATTGCAAATCGTGTCATTTCAGCAATTACAGGAAGTGAACTTCGTAAGGCAAGGCAAGAAATCGGAATGATTTTTCAGCACTTCAACTTACTTTGGTCACGAACTGTACGTGAAAATATAGAGTTTCCACTTGAAATTGCAGGTGTTGATAAAGCGAAGAGAAGAAAACGTGTTGATGAATTAATTCATCTTGTTGGATTAGAAGGAAGAGGAGACGCGTACCCATCTCAGCTGAGCGGGGGACAAAAGCAACGCGTTGGGATCGCAAGAGCATTAGCTAACAACCCACAAGTACTTTTATGTGATGAAGCGACGTCAGCTCTTGATCCAGAAACGACAGATCAAATTTTAGATTTACTATTAGATATTAATAAGCGTCTCGGCTTAACAATTGTACTTATTACACATGAGATGCACGTAATTCGAAAGATTTGTAATCGTGTTGCGGTAATGGAGAAAGGAAAGATTGTAGAAACAGGTCCAGTACTTGATGTATTCCGTAATCCGAAGCAAGATATTACGAAACGATTTGTACAGCAGTTAACGGATTCTGAAGATACAAATGAAACGATTGAAAGTTTAATTGAAAAATATCCAGATGGAAAAGTAATTCGTTTGCAGTTTATCGGTGAGGCTGTAGAAAGACCAGTGCTTCAACGATTGATGCAACGCAGTGATATAGAAGTTAGCATTTTGCAAGGAAATATCGCACAAACGAATAACGGTTCTTACGGTAGTTTAGTTGTTCATTTAAATGGTGAGGAAACAGCGATCCAGCAAGCAATAGAAGGAATTCATCAAGATCAAGTAGAGCTGGAGGTGATTGCACATGGATAAGTTACTCACAAATGTTGATTGGAATCAAATGTTAGAAGCAACTGGTGAAACGTTATATATGACGGCAATCGCAGCTCTTGCGACATTTGTTTTAGGACTCATTTTAGGATTGTTACTCTTCATGACAGCAAAAGATAATTTATGGGAAAACAAATCAATTAATACGGTGATTGGAGCATTCGTAAATATATTCCGTTCTATACCATTCATCATTTTAATTATTTTATTAATCCCATTCACAAAGATTCTTCTTGGAACAATTCTTGGAGCAAGTGCAGCTTTGCCGGCTTTAATTATTGGAGCGGCACCATTCTACGCGAGAATGGTTGAAATCGCACTTCGCGAAATTGATAAAGGTGTAATTGAAGCTTCAAAAGCAATGGGAGCAAAAACAAGCACAATTATTTTGAAAGTGTTAATTCCAGAATCGTTACCAGCATTAGTATCTGGTATTACGGTTACGACAATTGCTTTAGTAGGCTATACAGCAATGGCAGGAGTTGTTGGTGCTGGTGGCCTTGGAACACTTGCTTACTTAGAAGGATTCCAAAGAGGGAATAACGATGTAACAATCGTTGCGACAATTTGTGTATTACTAGTTGTATTTTTAATTCAGTGGATTGGTGATAGTTTAACGACTCGAATAGATAAACGATAATAAAAAACGGGAGGATGTTTCAAATGAAAAAATTATTACTTACGGCACTTATTTCAACTTCAATTTTTGGATTAGCTGCTTGTGGCGGGAAAGATAAAGATGAAAAGAAACTTGTTGTTGGTGCTTCTAACGTACCGCACGCTGTTATTTTAGAAAAGGCAAAACCGTTACTTGAGAAAAAAGGAATTGAGTTAGAAATTAAAAAATTCCAAGATTACGTATTGCCAAATAAATCGTTAGCGGATAAGGAATTAGATGCAAACTACTTCCAGCATATTCCGTATTTAGAAAAAGAAATTAAAGATAAAAAGTATGACTTTGAAGTAGCAGGAAAAATTCATTTAGAACCAATTGGTGTGTACTCTCAAAAGTATAAGAGCTTAAAAGAGCTTCCGGACGGAGCGACAATTATTATGAGTAATTCAGTTGCTGACCATGGACGTGGTTTAGCAATTTTACAAAAAGAAGGTATTTTAAAAATTAAAGACGGAATAGATCCAGTTAAAGCAACTCCAAAAGATATTGCAGATAATCCGAAAAATTTAAAATTCAAAACGGATATCGAGCCTGGTTTATTGCCACAAGTGTATAACAATAAAGAAGGCGACGCTGTTTTAATTAACTCTAACTATGCAATTGATGCAAAGTTAAATCCGGAAAAAGATGCAATTGCAATTGAAGGAAATGATTCACCATACGCAAACATAGTAGCTGTTCGTAAAGGCGATAAAGATAAGAAAGAGATTAAAGCTCTTGTAGAAGTATTGCATTCTAAAGAAATTGAAGACTTCATTAATAAAGAATATAAAGGGGCGGTTGTTCCTGTAAAAGAATAATTGCTGAAAAGGGCTGGTGTATGCCGGCTCTTTTTATAACTATATAACTATTGGGGAGAAGGGGAAAGCATATGAAAAAGGTTCTACTGTCAATTGTTACAGCGTTGTCTGTATTTACATTAGCTGCTTGCGGAGGAAAAGAGGAGAATAAGCTTGTTGTGGGAGCTTCTAACGTGCCACACGCTGTTATTTTAGAAAAGGCACAGCCGATTTTAGAGAAAAAGGGTATTAAATTAGAAATTAAAAAATTCCAAGATTATGTGTTGCCGAATAAGGCTTTAGCGGATAAAGAAATTGATGCGAACTACTTCCAGCACATTCCTTACTTAGATAAAGAAATTCAAGAAAAGGGATATAAAATTGTAAACGCAGGAAAAATCCATTTAGAACCTATGGGCATTTATTCTAAGAAATATAAAAGCTTAAAAGACTTACCAGATGGCGGAACAGTGATTATGAGTAATAACGTAGCGGAGCGAGGCCGTATGTTAGCATTGTTACAAAAAGGTGGCGTTATTAAATTAAAAGACGGAGTAGATGTTGTTAAAGCAACAGTAAAAGATGTTGTAGAAAACCCGAAAAACTTAAAATTTAAAACAGATGTTGAACCTGGACTTTCACCGAAATTGTATGAAAATAATGAGGGAGATGCTTTATTTATTAATTCAAACTATGCAATTGATGCAAAATTAAATCCAACAAAGGATGCAATTGCGATTGAAGGATCAGACTCTCCGTATGCAAACATCATTGCAGTTCGTAAAGGTGATGAGAAGAAAAAAGAAATTAAAGAGCTAGTAGAAGTGCTACATTCAAAAGAAATTCAAGATTTTATTAATAAAGAATATAAAGGTGCTGTACTTCCGATAAGTGAATAAATATAAGGAAAGGGCTGGAAAATTACCAGTCCTTTTTTCTTTATATAAATAAGAAGAAAGGTGTATCATAGAAAGATGTGAAGGAAATACTTATATACATTTGTGAAAAAACGGTTACTTTTTTTCGGCGTTTGCGATATCATTTTATTTGATATAAAATTAGAATGAGAATAAAATGAGAATATGAACGTTTTAGGAATTTTTAAAATGTATATATAGGATTAATGGAGGTATTGAGATGGCTGGTTCTACATTAACGGTTAAAGACTTACACGTATCAATTGATGGCAAAGAAATTTTAAAGGGTGTAAACCTTGAAGTAAAAGGTGGAGAAATCCACGCAATTATGGGACCTAACGGAACAGGTAAATCAACTTTATCTTCTGCAATTATGGGTCACCCAAAGTATGAAGTAACAGAAGGTAGCATCATCATCGACGGTGAAGATGTATTAGAAATGGAAGTAGACGAGCGCGCACAAGCGGGTCTATTCCTAGCAATGCAATATCCAAGTGAAATTAGCGGAGTAACAAACGCTGACTTCTTACGTTCTGCAATTAATGCACGTCGTGAAGAAGGCGATGAAATTTCTCTTATGAAATTTATCCGTACATTAGATAAAAACATGGAATTCCTAGAAATGGATCCAGAAATGGCACAACGTTACTTAAACGAAGGTTTCTCTGGTGGAGAGAAAAAACGTAACGAAATTCTTCAATTAATGATGATTGAGCCAAAAATCGCAATCTTAGATGAAATTGACTCAGGTCTTGATATCGATGCATTAAAAGTTGTATCTAAAGGTATTAACGAAATGCGCGGCGAAGAGTTCGGTTGCCTAATGATTACGCATTACCAACGTTTATTAAACTACATCACTCCAGACTTCGTTCACGTTATGATGAACGGTCGTATCGTTAAATCTGGTGGCCCTGAGCTTGCACAACGTCTAGAAGCTGAAGGTTACGACTGGATTAAAAAAGAATTAGGTATTGAAGACGAAACAACAGAGCAAGAAGCGTAAGAGAGGAGCATAAACATGACAATCGGTACATTACCTTTCGATCAAGAAACAATCCGTCAACGCGCAAGCGAAGTAAACGAAGCAGCTTGGTTGACTGAGTTCCGCTTACAAGCTCTTGCACAAGCAACTGAACTTCCAATGCCAACGCCTGATAAAACGAAAATTGACAAATGGGACTTTATCGGAAAAGGCGACGCTGCTAAGCAAGAGCCTGTAAGTTCTTTAACTGAACTTCCAGAAGCAGTGAAAAACTTAATCGATGAAAATAACAGCGTATTAGTACAACGCACTGGTACAACTGCGTTCGTTTCTTTAGCAGACGAAGCAAAAGAAAAAGGTGTTATTTTCACAGACATCGTAACAGCTGCAACTGAGCATGCTGAACTAGTACAAAAGTACTTAATGAAAGACGGCGTGAAAGTAGACGAGCATCGTCTAACTGCACTTCATGCTGCATTAATCAACGGCGGTGCATTCGTATATGTTCCGAAAAACGTTGTTCTTGAAACTCCACTTCAAGCTGTATTCTTAGTAGATGGCGAAGAAGCTAACGTATATAATCACGTACTATTCGTAGCTGATGCGAACAGTACTGCAACTTATGTAGAAAACTACGTTGCAAATGAAAATGCTAAAGGTATTGCAAATATCGTGGCAGAAGTAATCGTGGAACAAGGCGCACAAGTGAAATTCGGTGCGGTTGATCTATTAGCAAAAGACGTAACAACTTACGTTAACCGCCGCGGCGTTGTAGGACGCGACGGCCGTATTGATTGGGCTCTAGGCCTTATGAATGACGGAAACACAATTTCAGAGAACGTTACGAACTTAATGGGCGACGGTTCATATGCTGATACGAAAACAGTAACAATTGGCCGTGGTAACCAAACACAAAACTTTACAACTAAAGTTGTTCACTTCGGTAAACACTCTGAAGGTTGGATTTTAAAACACGGTGTACAAAAAGATAGTGCAACATCTATCTTTAACGGAATTGGTAAGATTGAACACGGTGCATCTAAATCAAATGCACAACAATCTTCTCGCGTTCTTATGTTAGATGAAAAAGCACGCGGTGATGCAAACCCAATTCTTTTAATCGACGAAGATGATGTAATGGCAGGTCACGCAGCTTCAGTAGGTCGCGTAGATCCAGTCCAACTATACTACTTGATGAGCCGTGGTATTCCAAAACGCGAAGCAGAACGTTTAGTCATCCATGGATTCTTAGCACCTGTAGTTAATGAGCTTCCAATTGAAGGAGTAAAGGCACAGCTTGTTGAGGTAATTGAAAGGAAAGTGCGCTAATGAATATTCATGAAATACGCAAACAGTTTCCAATTCTTGATCAAAAAGTGAACGGCAAACAACTTGTTTATTTCGATAGTGCAGCAACTTCTCAAAAACCAATTCAAGTCATTGAAACGTTAGAACGTTACTATAAAGAATATAATTCTAACGTGCATCGCGGTGTTCATACGCTCGGTACGAAAGCTACCGACGCGTATGAAGGTGCACGTGAGAAAGTTCGCAAGTTTATTAACGCGAAATCAATGGAAGAGATTATTTTCACACGCGGAACGACAACTGCATTAAATACAGTAGCAGCTAGCTATGGTCTTGAAAATGTAAAAGAGGGCGATGAAATCGTTATTTCTTACATGGAGCACCATAGTAATATCATTCCGTGGCAACAAGTTGCGAAGAAAACTGGTGCAACTTTAAAATATCTTCCGCTTCAACCAGACGGTACAATTTCTTTAGAAGATGTTCGTCAAACAGTTACACCGAATACAAAAATCGTTTCTATTATGCAAGTATCAAACGTACTTGGAACGATTAACCCTGTAAAAGAAATCGGAGCAATCGCACACGAAAATGGCGCAATTATGGTCGTTGATGGTGCACAAAGTACACCTCACATGAAAGTGGATGTACAAGATTTAAACTGTGATTTCTACGCATTATCTGCTCATAAGATGTGCGGACCTACAGGTATCGGCGTATTATATGGTAAAAAAGAATTGCTGAACAATATGGAGCCAATTGAATTTGGCGGTGAAATGATTGATTTCGTAGATTTACAAGAATCTACGTGGAAAGAGCTTCCGTGGAAGTTTGAAGCAGGTACACCGATTATCGGTAATGCAATCGGACTTGGTGCGGCAATTGATTTCCTAGAAGAAATCGGTCTTGATAATATTGAAAAGCATGAGCATGAATTAGCGCAATACGCTTTAGAAAGACTATCAGAAGTAGATGGCGTTACAATTTATGGTCCAAAGCATCGCGCTGGTCTTGTTACATTTAATATTGAAGACGTACATCCTCACGATGTAGCGACTGTATTAGATGTAGAAGGCATTGCAGTTCGCGCAGGACATCACTGTGCGCAACCACTTATGAAGTGGCTAAAAGCTTCTTCAACAGCACGTGCGAGCTTCTATTTATATAATACAAAAGAAGAAATTGATACATTTGTTGAATCGCTAATCAAGACAAAGGAGTATTTCACAAATGTCATTTAATAATTTAGATACGTTATATCGTCAAGTTATTATGGATCATTACAAAAATCCTCGTAACCATGGCGTGTTAGAAGATAGTGTTACCGTTAACTTGAACAATCCAACTTGCGGCGATCGTATTCAACTTACGATGAAAGTAGAAGAAGGTATTGTGCAAGAGGCGAAGTTTGAAGGTGAAGGATGTTCAATCTCAATGTCTTCAGCTTCAATGATGACACAAGCAGTAAAAGGTAAGAAAATTGAAGAAGCACTTCAGCTTTCGAAAATTTTCTCTGACATGATGCTAGGAAAAGAGTACGATGACAGCATCGATTTAGGAGATATTGAAGCATTACAAGGCGTATGCAAGTTCCCTGCACGTATTAAATGTGCAACATTAGCGTGGAAAGCGTTAGAAAAGGGCTTAAACGAAGATAAGTAATGTTAAAGGTTCCTAAAAACGAGGTTATCTAAGGAGGGACACACCAACATGGCGAAGCAACTGCCAGATATCGGCGATTATAAATATGGTTTCAAAGACAAAGACGTTTCGATTTTCCGTGCTGGACGCGGTTTAACAAAAGAGATCGTTGAAGAAATTTCACGTATGAAAGAAGAACCACAGTGGATGTTAGACTTCCGTTTAAAATCACTGGATAAGTTCTACGAAATGCCAATGCCACAATGGGGCGGCGACTTAAACGACTTAGATTTCGATGAAATTACGTACTACGTAAAACCATCTGAGAAATCTGAGAAGTCTTGGGATGAAGTACCTGATGAAATTAAAGCAACATTTGATAAATTAGGTATTCCAGAAGCTGAGCAAAAATATTTAGCTGGTGTATCTGCACAGTACGAATCTGAAGTTGTATACCACAACATGAAAGAAGACCTAGAAGCTCTAGGAATCGTCTTCAAAGATACAGATAGCGCATTAAAAGAGAACGAAGATATTTTCCGTGAGCATTTCGGAAAAGTAATTCCACCAACAGACAACAAATTCTCTGCATTAAACTCTGCAGTTTGGTCTGGTGGATCATTCATCTACGTTCCAAAAGGTGTTAAAGTTGATACACCACTTCAAGCGTATTTCCGTATTAACTCTGAAAATATGGGACAATTCGAGCGTACGCTTATCATCGTAGACGAAGGCGCACACGTACACTACGTAGAAGGTTGTACAGCACCTGTTTACACGACTAACTCACTTCACAGTGCGGTAGTAGAAATCATCATTAAGAAAGATGCATATTGCCGTTATACAACAATCCAAAACTGGGCGAACAACGTATACAACCTAGTTACAAAACGTGCGGTTTGTGAAGAAAACGCAACGATGGAATGGATTGACGGTAACATCGGATCTAAATTAACGATGAAATACCCAGCAGTTATCTTAAAAGGCGAAGGCGCTCGTGGTTTAACATTATCTATCGCGATTGCTGGTAAAGGCCAACACCAAGATGCTGGTGCGAAAATGATTCACTTAGCACCAAACACGTCTTCAACAATCGTTTCTAAATCGATTGCGAAGCATGGTGGTAAAGTAACTTACCGTGGTATCGTACACTTCGGACCAAAAGCGAAAAACTCTCGCTCTAACATCGAGTGTGACACGTTAATCATGGATAACCAATCTACATCTGATACAATTCCTTACAACGAAATCAAAAACGATTACGTTTCACTTGAGCACGAAGCGAAAGTATCGAAAGTATCAGAAGAACAATTATTCTACCTAATGAGCCGCGGTATTTCTGAGCAAGAAGCTACAGAAATGATCGTAATGGGCTTCATCGAGCCATTCACTCGCGAACTTCCAATGGAATACGCAGTTGAAATGAACCGCCTAATCAAGTTTGAGATGGAAGGTTCTATCGGTTAAATAGAAATGCGGAGCCGACTGTTCAGACCCGTTGGCTAAGGTTCTTAGACATGAGGGTCTAGGAGGCGAAGCTGGACATATTTAAAGTGGAAGCCACCGAACATTCTAGCCGCTGGAACTGGATAATATATGTATGAAGAAAGCGTCCTGCTGTGCAGGGCGCTTTCTTGTTTTGCGGATTTGTCTTGGCGTGGGAGAGGATACCCGGGTGGGTGTTCAGCTAAATATATCAACGATTTTTCAAATATATCGATCATAAACGGGAATATATCAACGATTATTTCAATATATCAACGTTTCGACAAGGAATATCGATCTGTCGACAAGATAAGACAAAAGAAAATCCTCACATACCCCAAATATTTTATAAGAACAGAGAACGACTAGGTTTAAGACAAAGATACTGACAAATCCACTTGAACAACCACCCACTGAATTCTCTATTAAACTTTTTGACAAATCCACCCCTCCCTCCACTATCTGGAATTATTTACTGCATTAGCAAAAGTTTCTCATATAAAAAGGACAATCTTTTGCTTTTTCTCACAATGCGAGTACAATGTAAAATAGCAAGAAAAGACGAAAAGTATTTACAGGATTATTGTGTGCGCATAGCGTAAATGGCAGTAAGGAACTGAGAGGAGGTTTTTTCTCTGAATACAAATAAAGAAACAATCATCCACCTTTATCATACAAACGATATACATAGTCATTTTGAAAATTGGCCGCAAATTTCTCGGTTTGTTCTAGGGGAGAAAAAGCGAAGACAGGAAGCGGGAGAGACTGTTTTGACGATTGATATCGGCGATCATGTGGATCGTTTTCATAGTATTTCGGAAGCGACAAATGGGCTTGGGAATACGAAGCTTTTAAATGAGGCGTTATATGATTATGTAACGATCGGAAATAATGAAGGCATTACGTTAGCGAAAGAGCATTTAAATCGGCTCTATGATGATGCTGGATTTGAAGTACTTGTCGCAAATTTATTTGAAAAAGAAGGTGTACGTCCATCATGGGCAAAGCCTTATAAATTACATACAACGACAGATGGGATTACGATTGCTTTTATCGGGTTAACTGTTGCGTATCCAGAGTTTTATCAAATGCTCGATTGGCATATTGAAGATCCGCTTATCCATTTAGAGTCTATTTTAGAAGAAGTGAGAGATGAGGCACATATTACAGTTGTCCTTTCTCACCTTGGAAAAAGTATGGATGAGTATATGGCAGAGCATTATGATATAGATGTTATTTTAGGGGCACATACGCATCATTTATTTGAGCGTGGTGTTCTAATGAATAATACTTTACTTTGTTGCTGTGAAAAGTGGGGACGTTACGTTGGGCACGTGCAGCTTACTGTGGATAAAGAGACGAAGAAGCTGTTGAAAAAGGACGGTAGAGCGATTAAGACGGAACGGTTAGGTGCTTATAGCGAGCCGTTATCCACAATTGAAATACTGCAGGAAGAAAGTAAGCATATAATGGCAGAGCCTGTCGTTCATTTAAAAGAGTCATTACAGGTTGATTGGTTTCATGAGACGCCGTTTTCTTATATGTTAGCAAGTGCGCTGAAAACATGGTGCGGTGCAGAAATTGGCATGGTGAATGCTGGTGTACTTCTTGAAGGGTTAGAAGAGGGTGTCGTAACGCGCGGAGATATTCACAGAATTTGTCCACATCCAATTAATCCGTGTGCTTTGAAAGTTCCAGGAAAGATATTAAGAGAAGTTATTTTGAAAGCACGTAAGCCGAATATGGAGAATCTTGAGGTGAAAGGATTCGGATTTCGTGGGAAAGTGATGGGGAAAATGATTTACGCGGGTGTAGAAGTAATTCCAGATACGATTCCTGGGAATAAAATTTTACTCGAAGATGTATTAATTAACGGGGAATCGCTGGAATTAGATCGTATATATACAGTAGGAACAATTGATATGTTTACATTTGGCTACTTATACCCAGAGCTATCCACACTTTCTGACAAACAATATTATATGCCAGAACTACTTAGAGATGTGTTAACAGATATGTTAATAACTTATACTTCTTCTGTTAAACTATAGGCTAGTTAACTTGTAACACTCATTTTTCTCTTGTCATACAGATAAGAAAGAGAGGAGTGTGAACTATGGTTAATGTGGAGCCAATTATAATTGATAATTATACGTTTATTGCGGTTAGCGTGAAACTTCCAAAGACAAATTTGCTAGCTGTAATGAGCGATAAAGGATATATTATGTGTGGTGCATTAGATGTAGGTCTTTTAAATGAGAAATTAGGTGATCGAGGAATTATTGCTGGCCGTGCGGTTGGTGTAAGAACGATTGAACAACTTCTTGAAGCGCCGCTAGAATCGGTAACGACTGGAGCTGAAGCATTAGGCATTCCAGCAGGAACGATTGGAAAAGAAGCATTATTAAAAATGAGATAAGCATATATCGTCCCTCCTTCTTGCATAGAAATGATATAAGAAGGAGGTTTTTTTATGAGTATATTTCGCTCGAAAAACGCGCGGTTTCGAAGGGGACCTATTGCCTTTCGGTATATACTGCTTATGTCGTTTATTCTTTTTATTATATTACTTACGCAAGGGTTGTGGATTGTGAATAATAATATTCAGCCGACCTTAATTAAATATGGGGAAGTAGAGACGCATAAAATGGCGACGGCAATTATGACGAAGGCAGTAAAGGATCGAATTAATGAAGGATTCGATGTAGATTCATTAATGAAAGTACAGAATGATAAAAACGGAAAAGTATCTACAATTAATTTAAATACAAAGCAAGTAAATGAAATCGTAACGTCAACGACCACGTACATAGAAAAATATTTGCAGCAAGTAGAACAAGGGAAGTTGAAGGAGCTAGGTATTTCTGAAAAAAACGGGGCGACTATGGCAGTTCCTTTTGGGCGTGTAACTGATAATGCGCTTCTTGGTAATATAGGACCAGATATTCCGATTCATTTCACGCCAATTGGGCATGTGAATACAGATATTAAACAAAAAATTGAGCCGCATGGGATTAATACTACAGCGATTCAAATTGTTATGGAAATGGAAGTAACATTGCAAGTAATTATTCCATTTCATACGAAAGAGATAACGGTGAAACAAAATGTTCCGATTGCGACGCGTATCGTTCAAGGGGAAGTGCCTACGTATTATGGAAGTGGAAGTGTTGCTGTACCTGATAAAAAGAAAACAGATAGTTAGTTGTAAATAAAGTGAAACCCGGATCAGCCAGGTTTTTAATGGATAAAAAATAACCGTAGCAATGCAGCTACGGTTATCGTTTTGTATTTGCTCGTTCTTTGCGTTCCCAAAGGCTTAAATGCATGTATGGATCGAAGGCCCATTCTGTATAGCCATTGTCTTTATATATGCCAAAATGTAAGTGGGGCGGAAATTTTCCGGCTGTACCAGGAGGTCCATAACCAGTGCTACCAACAAATCCGATTACTTTCCCTGGCTCAACAATTTGTCCAAGCTGTATTTCTTTTGAGAACCCGCCTAAATGAGCGTAATAATGGTAATTGTTATGAAGGTCGCGAATACCAATGCGCCATCCACCAAGGCGGTTCCAACCTTTCGTTTCAATAATGCCATAGCAAGTCGATCTTACTGGCACGCCATATCCGGCGAAAATATCTGTTCCTTCATGAATCCTTCTGCCGCCAAAACTTCTTCCAGCGCCGAAAGTACTACGGTAGCTATGGTCACTACGGATCGGAAGAGGAAAAGCATTTCCCTCTAAATTAATACGGCCATAATGTTTATAAATTTGGGCATATTCGCTAATTAAATCAACTGTTTTTGCACGTCTATAATATTCCCAGAGCATAATTTTAATACGGTCTTCTGACGTTCCTTGTTTCCTTAAAATAGTCGCTGCGGTATGCAGAAGATCACGGTCGCTATTTGCATTTGCAAATCCATCTTTGTCACCATCTAAACCTATTCCGCCAAATAGAGAAATTGTATGGGGGAGAGTATCGTTACTATTAATAGGTCCAGCCCATATTTCTGGTTTAAAATAAAGGGAAATGATGGCATCTGGTTTTTTCGGAATATCTTTTCTTACGCTCCGTATATTTCTTTCATATTGATCCATTGCAGCTAAGTAATACCATGGAATGCCTGAAGACTGCTCGGTTTCTTTATATAGTGCCATGCGCTTTTCGTATATGCTTTGCTGATTATCTTCACCGTAAGCGATGTTTTGGTGGAGAAGAAAACAAATAGAAAGCAAAAGAGAAATTTTTCGAAGCATGAAATAGACTCCTTTCACAACATCACTCTTTTTAGTGTGGGATATACGGAGTATTTCATTATAGGGAACGATTGGAAAAAATCTTAGAATCTTCATTTGAGCAAATCGCTTTCATACGTTAGAATAGATATGTTACATTGAAAGAAGCGAACACGGTAAACTATTTCATATTGTGCGGAGTTGATAACCATGACAAAACAAACAGAATATAAGCGCAAGCCCGAATGGTTGAAAATTAAGTTAAACACGAATGAAAACTATACAGGCTTAAAGAAAATGATGCGTTCTAAGAATCTTCATACCGTTTGTGAAGAGGCAAAATGTCCGAATATTCATGAATGCTGGGCTGTAAGAAAAACAGCAACATTTATGATTTTAGGTGCGGTTTGTACACGTGCTTGTCGTTTTTGTGCGGTTAAAACAGGCTTACCAACTGAGCTTGATTTACAAGAACCAGAACGCGTAGCAGATTCAGTAGTACAAATGGGCTTAAAGCACGTTGTTATAACAGCGGTTGCACGTGATGATTTAAAGGACGGGGGAGCAGCTGTTTTTGCTGAAACAGTACGCGCAGTACGTCGTAAAAACCCATTCACGTCTATCGAAGTATTACCATCTGATATGGGTGGAGTAGAAGAAAACTTAAAAATGTTAATGGATGCAAAACCAGATATTTTAAACCATAACATTGAAACAGTACGTCGATTATCTGACCGAGTTCGCGCTAGAGCAAAATATGAACGTTCATTAGAGTTTTTACGTCGAGCGAAAGAAATGCAGCCTGATATTCCAACTAAATCGAGCATTATGGTGGGCTTAGGTGAAACGAGAGAAGATTTAATTGAAGCAATGGATGACTTACGTGCAAACAATGTGGATATTTTAACTCTTGGGCAATACCTACAACCATCTAAGAAGCATTTACCAGTTCTTAAATATTACCCACCAGCAGAATTTGCAGAGCTTAAAGAAATTGCACTTAGCAAAGGATTTAGCCACTGTGAAGCTGGCCCACTTGTGCGTTCTTCTTACCATGCGGACGAGCAAGTACGTTCTGCAAAAGAAAAAACAGCAGAAGCTAAATAATGAAAAAAAGAGAGCTAATGATTAGCTCTCTTTTTGTTTGTACTCTAAAACGGTATTTGGACATGTTAATAAAATCTTTTTTAATTCTTCTGTGGATAATTCAATTGTAAATTCAGGAACACCAGGTGTAATTAAAATTTTATCGTACGTATAAATAGCGTTATCCACAATAATTGTTACATCGTGTGAATATCCGAAAGGAGCCACACATCCCGGCGTACAACCAGTTTTGTCTCGCAGTTCATCAGGAGAACAGAGAGATAAGCGTTCTCCTGATAGTTCTTTCATCTCTCCCCGGTTGAGCCTTGTGCCCTCTAACGTAAAAAATACGTAATAATCTCCAGACTTTGATTTTAAAAATAAGCTTTTACTTGGAGTGCCTTGTAAGCCAAGTCTCTCGCGTACGATCCGATCGGTCTCATAATCGAGTACTGGTTCGTGTTCGAATTTTTCATAAGAAACATTTGTTTTATGTAGTAAAGCAAGTACGTCTTCGTACATATGAAATGATACCCCTTTCTATTGTTAGAACAGTCTCTTCTCGTGGCGTCAACTGAATGTTTTGGAAAGGGATATTACTTGGACGATGCTTCCCATAAGAGTTTTATGATACATTGTTCGTCGATTGTAATTTCGTAAATATCAGGATTCGTTAGAGTTCTCCATTCATTAAAGCCAATCGTATGATCAAAATGCTTTAAAATGAGCGTAAGTAAATTGCCATGTGTAACAAGTAGTGTTGTCGTATGGTTTAATTGTAAAACGTCTTGAATAAGCGATAGGGCCCGGTCTGTTGCTTGTTTTGTTGACTCTCCGCCTGAAAAGGCAATATCTATATTTGTAAAAGTAGATTCTAGTTTTTGCATCCAATCATCCATTGGAATGTTGCTCAATATGCGTTCAGTTAATCGTTCATCTTCTTGGATAGATAAGTTAGCTTGGAGCGCATAGGGCCGAATGGAATCGATAGCTCGGACAAATGGGCTTGAAATAATATGATCGATTTGTAGATGATTTTCTAAGAGGAATGTAGCAAGGGTGTTTGCTTGGTCTTTTCCATCGGTCGTTAATTCATCATCACGTTTTTGCCCAATTGCTGAACAATGTCGTATTACAATAATTTTCTTCATAATTCATCCCCATCTTTCAAGTTGACGCTATATACTTCGACAAATGTAGAAATAATTCCTTTTTATTGGAAACAGCATATTGATTTAAATATGTGGAAAAGTAATGTGGATAATGAACATTTGAGGTGCAATCATGAATAAAATGATATGTATTGTATTTAGTCTTTGTTTTTTTATACACTTGTCCACAACTTATGCAGAGTCGAATCAAAAACTAAATTATCCAAGCAATCGAAATAAGTCATTTGTGAGTGAGGATGTTTTTTATAAACAGTTAGATAAGAAAATCTATAAAGAATACAATAATGCAGCATATAGTGTTCGGAAAAAAATCTTATTTAAAGAAGTGCCTGATGAAGAATTTTCTTTCCTACAAAAAACAGCTGTCGGTTGTCGAGGTAGAGTGGTACTTCAAGATTTTTTTGTTCATTCTGATCGCCAAGTATACTTTTTCGCTTCTTTTATTCAAAATGAAGTAGGAGAGTTTCATAAATATATCGTTATAGATGCAGAAACAAAGAGGAAGCTGCAAGAGGGCAAAAGTTATCATCCATATAAAAAATAAACCACCAATTTTGGTGGTTTATTTTTTACTCCGGTACACTCATTAATTTCTCTTTCATTTTGCGAATAAGAACGACAGCGCCAATTGTACACAGAAGTGTAATTCCTTCGGCAACGAAGATGTTGATTGTTTTTGTTTGGTAAAGTGCCGCGAAAAAGTCTACAAATGCGTGGAATAGTATAGCGTATACTAGGAAGATATATTTCTTCTGTTTGACTGCGTATAAAACAAGCATTGTAAAGGCGATTTGAAGCACGAGTGCCATAATTCTTTCTAAGCTACCAAGGAAGTATAAGTAGGCAGGTTGCTGAATTAACATGTCCTGTAAAATGCTAAGCTCGGGTTTTTGTTCAATCAGTCGAGCGAAGCTACCATCGTTAATAGAATTAGCAAAGATTAATGCTTGTAATGCAGAAAAACCGCCAATTAAAATAGATTCAATTCCGCCGTGACCAATTCCATAAGCGAAGCCATCTTTATATTCTAGATATTTTTTTAGTAAGAAGAAGAAGGCAACGAAGCGTCCTAATTCTTCAAAAATACCAGCAGTCAATCCGCCATAAATTGCGAAGACAAACGGATTTTCTAAAAATGGAGCGATTGTTGGATTACCGCGCATAAATAGGTGGAATGGTGTTTCAAGAATTTGGGTGAATCCGATAAAGATAAGAACACCAACGCCGACCACTTTCCAATTCATATTATATTTTTTACGGAAATAAACGAGTACGATAATTGGGACCAGAATCGAGACAATGAGTTGAAAAATGATGCTGGCAATTACAGTATTTGAAACCATACTTTCACCGCTTTCTAATATATGTACATATCTATTATGCATGAAATAGGGGAGAGATGAAACTTTTAGAAAGAAAATGAATTTACTTATTGACTCTAACGTTGCGTCATACTTTATCGTATGTACTAAGGGGGAGATACAAATGACAATGAGAGTAAAAGAAGTAGCTGATTTAGTTGGAATTAGTGTGCGCACACTGCATCATTACGATGAAATTGGGTTGTTAACCCCAGACGAGACGACAGAGTCTGGATATCGTCTGTATTCCAATGAAAATTTAGAGACATTGCAGCAAATTTTGTTTTTTAAAGAGCTTGGCTTCCCTTTGAAGAAAATTAAAGAGATTATCATGAGTCCATCATTTGATCGCGAAGAGGCACTACAGCTTCATAAGAAGATGCTTCTTGAAAAGCGTGCCAGATTAGATAAGGTGATTGCGACGATTGATAAAACAATTCAGCATACAAAAGGAGAGATTGAAATGACGAATAAAGAGAAATTTGAAGGCTTCGATTTCAGCCATAACCCATATGAAGAAGAAGCACGTGAAAAATGGGGAGACGCAGCTGTAGATAAAGCGAACGAATATGCAAAAGGTATGTCAAAAGAGAACCAAGAGGAGTTTAATGCTATTTATAGAAATTTAGCAACGCTTAGACACGATGCACCAGATTCTAAAGAGGCGCAGGCAGCTATTAAAGTATGGTACGATTACTTGCAAAACTTCGGTGAATATTCGTTAGATGCTTTTAAAGGACTCGGTCAAATGTACGTCGCTGATGAGCGCTTTACGAAAAATATCGATAAGTTTGGTGAGGGATTAGCGCAGTTTATGTGTGATGCGATGGAGGTTTATGCGGATCGTAATAAAAAATAAAAAGTAAAACAGGTGGAGATTTTCTCCACCTGTTTTACTTTTTAATCATATCATTCAAAGTCTGATCTCCCGTATTGTTCAAATGAGGATTTTTACTCATTTCTCGTTTTAACATATCGAGGCTTTGTGTATATTCTGTATCGTTTAATGCGCCAGATTGAAGCCCTTGAATTTGAGAAATCAACTTTTGGTCTGTTGATACATATGCTTTATAATAGCGAGGAACGATGGACAAAGCAGCTCTATATACTTGATCCGCTACGAGTTTTGGATCCGTTGTGTTTGCACGGTATACAACGAACACTTCATCATCAGTAACGAGTGTAGCAGCGTTTGTAACGTCAGGAAGTTTGACTGTCATGCTTGTAATCATTTCAGCGACCTTCTCGCGATTAATGGCCCCTACTTGTTTGTTAGATACTTCATGCTTTTGTTTAGAAGAATAACCGACTCTTGTGAGTCTTGTATTTGTATTTTCCGTATGATACATGTCGTTTTTATTGGAAACAAGAACACGGCTTCCTTCTTCACGTTCCATTTCAGCTTTGTTCGCTGATTGGCAGCCTGCAAATAAGGAAAGAGTGAGAAGGGAAAGTAAAATTTGTTTTTTCACGATGTATCACCTCCTTCTCCATAGCATGTACTAATTTGCAATTTTTTGTATTTGAAATTGTTGGTTGTTATGCTTTGTGATACGATAAAAAGAAGAATGCTTAGAGAGGAAGTTAATGATGGAGCAAAAGCAAGAGATTCATGCTACGGTGAGCATTAATAATGTTCAGTACGAAGTAATTAAAAACTTTCGTGACGGTTTTAGTGAAGAAGCATTTAAAGAGCGCTATGCAGAAATTTTAAATAAATATGATTACATCGTTGGGGACTGGGGATATGAGCAACTTAGATTGCGCGGATTCTTTGATGATAGTAACCAACGTGCGACATATGATACGAAAATTAGTACGTTAACGGAGTATTTATACGAGTACTGTAACTTCGGTTGCGCACATTTTGTATTACGAAAAGTGAAGAAATAAAAAAATCCTCTTACAATTGTAAGAGGATTTTTTGCATATTTTTGCTTACAAACAAATCGAGATATGATCGCCTTCAGAAAGTATTGTATTTGGCTTCATTTGTTGTCCGTTTAATTGAATATCCCCATTTTTAATTTTATCCACAATGCGTGTACGGCTCCAGTCGGAAATATATGTGGATAAGGCTTTATCGATGCGGTGGGAACCGAAAACAATATCTAATACGATCGTGATTTCGGTTATGCCGCTTTCTTGATGTTGCGTAATGGAAATGGTAGTAGTTGTTTCTGGCTGATCCTGCTGCGTCATATCGACTGTTTCAACGTGATCAGTAAATGCTTTATAAATACGAAGTTTTTGATTCCACGTATGGTCTTTCGGACATTTATAAATGGCAAAGCGGTATATGTTTTTTCCGTTGGCGTTATGCCTACGAATATTTGTGTCGGTAAATAGGGTAGTACGTCTGCAATTTTTACAATATTTTTCGATTGTGTTTTGCTCGTTTTCATATAAACTCCAAGAAAGTTGTACTTTCTGCATTTTCCTTCACCTCTTATAGTAGTGGTAAAGGAACGTAATACAGCTATTTGGATGTCTTGTAGTATGAAGGCATGAGAAAAAGACAAGAATAAAAGGAGGTCCCCAAAGAGGAACCTCCGTAAACATCATACTACAGATGCAATACGCTCCTTTGTAATGGGAATGGGCAGACTACTCCCTTGAAAAAGCACGGTGCTTTTTTGAGAGTAATGCTATCCAATTGCTGGTCCATTACAAAGTAGTTGTTGGCATACGTAGATAACGTCCTTTCTATCCAAATAGATTTATTCTTAATTATAACACAAAAGATTGAAAATTCTAAATACTAATGATGAAAAAACACCAGCTAAAATAGCTGGTGCATACGATAAATTATATAAGTTCAAATAAAAATGAGCGTAGTTCTTCTGCAATTTCTTCAGTCATAGAAAATGCATGCTCTAAGTAGCCTGGTTCGTTTAAATCGTCAGCACCGATGATTGCAAATTTATTGCGTTGCATATCAAGGACAATTGTTTTACCGTAATGACGATCGGAGTATAATAGCGCTAAATCGTGACGCTCATTTTCTCCCATAAAGCTAACGAAACGAGTTTTTGTAGCGACAGTATCGTCGTACAGAAAGAAACGTTCTTCCATACACATGGCTCCTTTATTAAATATCTAAGTTTAAGTGTGGTTTATGATCTAAATGGTGATGCGTTTTAATGAATCGTACTGTTCTTGTTTT
This sequence comes from Bacillus cereus group sp. BfR-BA-01441, assembly GCF_022663075.1. Lineage (NCBI taxonomy): Bacteria > Bacillati > Bacillota > Bacilli > Caryophanales > Bacillaceae > Bacillus > Bacillus cereus group sp. BfR-BA-01441. Next base: position 8,791 of record NZ_JAKUEU010000062.1, on the reverse strand, counting down.
GTAACGCATTACGATAGAGTATGTTTCAGCTAAATCTCCGCCAAGGAATTTAACACCGTCTAATAACTCACCAGCAGATACACCAGTTGCTGAGAAGATTGCATCATCCCCAGATACTAAGTCATCTAACATAAGAAGTTGACGAGGATCTTCTAATCCCATTTCACGACAACGAGCTTCTTCTTCTTCGTTCATTGGAACTAAGCGAGCTTGCATTTCACCTTCAAGGCACTTTAATGCTGCTGCAGAAATAACACCTTCTGGAGCTCCGCCAATACCTACGAATAAGTCGATACCCGTTCCAGGTAGTGCTGTTGCGATTGACGCACCAACATCACCGTCACCAAATAATTTTACGCGTGCACCTTTTGCACGAACACGGTCAATAATATCTTGATGACGTTCACGTTCTTGAACGATAACTGTTAGATCGCGAATCTTTTTATTGTTAGCTTCTGCTACAATTTCAATTGTTTTTTCAATTGGATCATCTAAGCTAATTTTACCAGCTGCTTTTGGACCAACCGCGATTTTTTCCATGTACATATCAGGAGCATGAAGAAGGTTCCCTTTGTCTGCGATTGCAATAACTGCCATTGCATTTGCAAGACCTTTTGCAACGATGTTTGTACCTTCTAATGGATCAACGGCGATGTCTACTTCTGGACCGTTACCTGTTCCTAGTTCTTCACCAATATACAACATCGGTGCTTCATCAAGTTCTCCTTCACCAATTACAACTGTACCTGCCATGTTTACTGAATCGAACATATCACGCATTGCTGTAGTTGCTGCATCATCTGCTTCATTTTTCTTTCCGCGGCCCATCCACTGTGCGGATGCTAAGGCAGCTGCTTCTGTTACACGGACAATTTCTAGTGCGAGTTCACGTTCCAAGATTCCATTCCTCCAATTTCAAAAATCATACAAATATAACTATAACAAATAACGGAGAAAAGGTGAATTCGAAAAATTGTCGATTTTTTCAGAAGAAAGCGTTACAATTAAAATGTAAATGCTTTAATTTCCAGGTAGGTGACATTCATGTATTTTGTAGACAGAAAGAAAATAGAACAAATGCTAGTATGTTTAGAACGAGCAACAAGTACATTTCAAGAGAAAAAGATATATGAAACCGAGTTTGAATTTTACGCATTAGAGCGCATAGCCCATCTTATTATTGATTGTGTATTAGATGTAGGAAATGCGATGATTGATGGATTTATTATGCGCGATCCAGGAAGCTATGAAGATATTATTGATATTTTAATGGACGAGCGAGTGATAAGTGAAGAAGATGGACAAGGGATGAAAGAAATTATCCTTCTTCGAAAAATGCTTACGCAAGATTATATTCAAATGAATCATGATGAATTATATAAGACGATTCAAAAACATATTGCAGTGGTAGAAAGGTACCCAGCAAATATTCGCAGTTATTTAGAAAAGGAATTAGGACCTGTATCTGCATTTGTACCAGAATAATTATGCTTATAAGATCCCCAGAGAATGCCTTTTGGGGATCTTATATTGTATGTGAGAAAGAAAAGGGAGAAGGGTGAAGTATGGGGGAAGCACGTACTACGAAAGACGAGATTGTACAATTGTTGAAAGTAAAGGGAGAGCACACGGTAGCGGAACTAGCTGACGTTTTAGAGATTACAGAAATGGCGATTCGAAGACATTTAAGTAATCTTGAGAAAGACGGACTCATTTATTCTAAGATGGTAAGGCAACATGTCGGAAGACCAACTTATTTGTATGGATTAAGCGAAAAGGGAGAAGATACATTCCCGAAAGAGTATAAGCAATTTGCGATTGATATGCTAGAAGATTTAGCTCGAATGGGCGATGAAAAAATACTTCGTTACGTTTTAAAAGAGAGAACGAAGCGAATGGAAGAACAGTTACAAAAGAGAGTGAGTAATCAAAAGAATTTAGCATATAAAGTGCAAGAGATAGCAGCTATGCAAGAGAAAAATGGTTATATGGTTCAAATAAAGAGAGATGGAGAGAAATCTTTCGTAATTGAAAAACAAAACTGTCCGTTAAAGGAAATTGCCGAGAGATTCCCGCAAGTGTGTGAAGATGAAAAAGAAATGTATAAGCGTCTATTTACGAACGCAGAAGTGAAAACGCTAGCAAATATGTGCGAGGGCGATTGTAGTTGTTCTTACCAAATAAAAGAGAAAAAATGAACGTTATGGGGCGCTTTAAGGTAAAGCGTTTTTTTCTTTTGGAAAAGCGGGTAATATAAGAGTGGTATGATAAGGTGAGAACGTTAGCATAGAAGGAGAGACATAATCGATGTATAAAGGTTACTTAATTGACTTAGACGGTACGATGTATCGCGGAGAAGAACAAATTGAAGAAGCAAGCGACTTCGTAAAAGCATTAGGAGAGCGCGGCATTCCATATTTATTCGTTACGAATAACTCAACTCGCAAACCGGAACAGGTAGCAGAAAAGCTTGTTCGTTTCGATATTCCAGCGAAAGCAGAGCAAGTATTCACAACGAGTATGGCGACTGCGAACTTCATTTATGAACGTAAACAAGACGCAACTGTATATATGATTGGTGAAGAAGGCTTACACGATGCACTTGTGGAAAAAGGATTTGAACTTGTGGATGAAAATCCTGATTTCGTTGTTGTGGGTTTAGATCGTGACATCACATATGAAAAATTAGCAAAAGCGTGTCTTGCTGTGCGTAATGGCGCGACGTTTATTTCTACAAATGGGGATATTGCCATCCCAACTGAGCGAGGATTATTACCAGGTAATGGTTCATTAACATCAGTTGTAGCAGTATCAACAGGTGTGGATCCAATCTTTATCGGAAAACCAGAATCAATCATTATGGAACAAGCTTTGAAAGTGCTTGGCATAGAAAAGAATGAAGCATTAATGGTTGGGGATAACTACGATACAGACATTTTAGCAGGAATAAATGCTGGTATGCATACGCTTCTTGTCCACACTGGAGTCACAACTGTGGAGAAGTTAACAGAATACGAAGTACAACCGACGCAAGTTGTGCATAACTTGACGGAGTGGATTGAGAAGATGTAATGAAGAAAGCTGTTCCAAACTTTGGAACAGCTTTTTTTCTGATATTTGTTGGCAGCCCGATTGGTGTGGGCTAACATTCAGTTGTGACTAGTGTTGATTTTTATCGGTAAGTCGATATATTTGAAAAATCGCCGATATAATTTTGTTAGAATGCACGATTCACAACGTCTTTCACTTCTTCAAGATATTGCTTACGCACACTGTCATCCACAGAAGGAACACTTGTATAGAATGTATGCTCAATTGTTTCAATGCCTGTAAATTCAAAAATACCAACATCCGCTGTTTTCTTCATTGCATCAAACATGCCACCTGCTGTGTATGCTTCTTTCGTATTTCCCATTGTAGATAATAACAATCCTTTTTTACCGCTTAATAACTTTTCAATACCGTTTTCACCGTAAGCATAAGCGAATCCGTGGCTAAATACACGGTCAACGTATCCTTTTAAAATAGCAGGAAGTCCCGCCCACCACACTGGATAAATGAATGTAATGCTATCAGCCCAAGAGATATGCTCTTGTTCTTCTTTAATATCTTCTGGTGTATTTCCTTGAGAAAATGAGATGAAATCGGAAGCGCCTAATACTGGATTAAAGTTTAATTCGTATAGATCGCGAACGCGTACTTCGTGACCTTTTCCTTCTAATTCACTTTTTACCGTTTCTAAAATCGCATGGTTGAAGCTTTCTGTATTCGGGTGTGCATAAACGATTACATGTTTCATTTTTCTTCCTCCTATTTGTGGATATGTGAATAGCTTTTATGTATTCGTGTAACTATTATGGTTACTTTTTTTGCGAGAGTCAATTTTTCTGACATGAGAAATATTAGTATGTGACAAAAAAATACAAAATAGTAGGAAATTTGTATTTTGAATAGAATATATAGATTGATAAATAGAGAGAGAAGGGGATATAGGGATGAATATTATTGAAATTGAAAGGTTAGAAAAATCGTTTGATATTGGGGATAGTAAAGTGAAAATACTAAAAGGTATTAATATTCAAATTCAAAAAGGAGATTTCGTTTGTATTATGGGGGCAAGTGGATCGGGTAAAACGACCTTACTTCAGTTGTTAGGTGGATTAGATATTCCATCGATAGGTAGTATTCGAGTTGACGGTACAGAGATTTCAACATTAAAAGAAAAAGAGCTCGCTTTATTTAGAAGGCATAAAATCGGTTTTATTTTTCAGCAGTTTAATTTGATTCCGGTGTTTAGTGCGGAGGAGAATGTAGGATTACCTTTATTGTTAGATAATGTCTCGCAAAAGAAGGCAACCGTGACAGCGACTCGTTTATTAGAGCTTGTTGGGTTAAAAGGAAAAGAAAAACATTTACCAGCACAGTTATCAGGCGGGCAACAGCAAAGGGTTGCGATAGCAAGAGCTTTTGCAAATGAACCGGCAATTATATTAGCGGATGAGCCAACAGGGGCATTAGATTCGGAAAATAGCAAAAACATAATTGCGGTACTTCGCAATGCGTGTGATGAGTTAGGGCAAACAGCTGTTATTGTAACGCACGACCCGTTCGTAGCGGCTCATGCGGATAAAGTTGTTTTCTTATTAGATGGTGAAGTGATTCATGAACATGCTGAAAGTAAAGGGTGGAAGTTTCGAAATATCCCACAACAAGTTACTCACATTCAAGAGATTATGAATCGCCACTTTAAAGTAGGGGGTAAAGGTGATGCGATGGGTAATTAAGTATGCAGTAAAATCGATGAAACAAAATTGGCTGCGAAATATGTTGATTGCTCTCGGTGCAGCTTTAGGTGTTATGTTAGCGACGATGTTATTGCTAGGAAATCAATCAGTAGAGAAGAGTGTGAAGGAACAAGTAGTAAGCCGATATGGAGATTATAATTTACAATTTGGCTATATAAAAAACGATATGTATTTAAATAATGAAAGTTTAAAGGGAATAGATGGCTTAGAAAATGCTGAGAAAATATCAAAAGCACTTATACCATATCCTTTTCCGCATTATAAAGAGTTATCGGGAAAGCCATCTTATTGGGGTGTTGAGCAAGATTCTCCAGAAATGCATTCTTATAAAATAGTAGAAGGGCGATATCCGAAAAAAGGTGCTGAAGTAGCGCTGACAAAAGGGTATACAGAACGTGAAAATATACGATTGGGAGATACGATTAAACTGCCATTCCCACAACATGGAGAAAAGACTGTGAAAGTCGTCGGCATTTTAAATCCGCCGTTAATGGCGGCAATGGGGCATGGGGCTTATTTTCCAATCCAGTGGCTTCAAAAAGAATTAAATCTACCAAATCAGTTTAATCTCGTTCAAGTGAAAACAGCCGATGTAAATGTGAAAAGGGCGATTGCTCTTGATGTAAATAAGAAGATAGAAAATATAAAGGTGGATCAACGTACTTATGTCGATAAGGCATTTGAACGACTAAATGTAATGAAGCCTTTAATTTTTAGTTTAGGTGGTATTGCCTTATTTGTAGTAGCCCTTTTAATAATGGGAAGTTTCTTCTTATCTGTCAGAAGTCGATTTAAGCAATGGGCATTATTACGTGCACTCGGTAGTAACCCAAATCAAATTATAGTAGTCGTTTTATTAGAGGCTTTATGCATCGGAGCGATCGGATCGTTAGCAGGGGTTATTCTTGGGGCAGGTACGCAAACAATTGCAGCATCATTCATTAACAAATGGGTGAATATTGAGGGGGCAGGGGAAGCATCATTCTCGATTTTAAGTGAGATTTTACTCATTACTTTTTTACTAGGGATTGTTATGTCTATCATAGGGGCTATTATACCAGCTTTCATGGTTAGAAAGATTCCACCAGTTCAAGCACTCCGCCCAGGTCTTCCTAGTAATGAGAAGAAAGAAAAAAGATGGAGTGCTTTTAGCCTTAGCATTTTAATTATTGGTACTGTTATTGGGCTAGCAGGTAGCGTATTAGAGGAGTATATCGGTTTTAATCCAAGTGCGATAGGAGCGCTTTTATTCGCGGTCGGTTTGTTATTTGCGATCCCGTTATTTATTTGCGTGATAGCACCAGTGATTGCAAAACCGATTCAAATGATATTACGAATTGAAACGACGATTAGTAGCCGGAATGTCATTCGTTATCGAAATAAGGCAGCTGTGTCGGTTGCTATACTAGCATTTGGTTTTATGTTAGCACTTGTTGGAACGATGTATGTAAACTCTATGTATGAAGGTATGAAAAAAGGATTACAAAAACATTTACCAGCGGACTTAGTAGTAAGAATTCCAGTAGAGTCGCAAGGAATAGGAACATTACCGTTTAGTTGGATGGAGAAGGTTAAAAAAATTGATGGTGTAGAGACGAGTGTTGGGAATGCTACTGACTTTACAGCAAAGCTTGTGAATTATGACTTTAAAAAAGCGAATCAAGAATGGTATGAATTTATGAAAAAAAACAATTTGAACTCTGATTCAATGGAAGTTGTAGGTAATGATATTGTAGCGTATCAGAAAGTAACAAAGGCGAAAGTGATTGCAGGACAAACTTTAAATAAGCCATTAGAAGATGGTGAGGGAGTCATTACGAAGGAAGTGGCTAAAAATTTAGGGCTTCAGTTGCAAGATACGTTTGAAGTACAAGGAAAGGGAAAAGAAAAACAAACGATTAAAGTCGTTTCAATTATTGAGCAAGGATTAAGGTTAAGAGGGTTAGATGTTTTTGTAAATGAACAATGGGCTCGCGATAAGTTTCACGTACAAGGATATGAAGCGATTCAAATTATGACAAATTCTAATCAGTCATTTGAAGCAATTAAGAAGCAAGTAAAAGAAATTACAAAGAATAAAGAGAATATAGAAGTTATAAACAGTTATGATTTATTGAAAGAACAAGAGCAGTTATTATCGCAAATGATGATGTTAATTAGCTTGTTAGTTGTAATTGTTTTCATTATTTCTGGTATAGGATTAATGAATGCGATAGTAGCAAGTTTACATGAAAGACGTGCTGAAATTAGTATGATTCGTGCGGTAGGAGCTATCCCAAAGCAAATGAGAAGGATCGTTTTATTAGAGGGAACTTTACTTGGAGCGATAGCTGGTTGCATTGGCATTTTTGGTGGGATTTTGTTTAGTTATATAGTGTTATCAAGCTTAGAGTTAACGGTTATTATTATTCCGTATAATCAAGTGGTCATACTGGCTTTAGCTAGCGTGATGCTTGGAGCGGGGGCAGCATTGATTGCGTCATTACAATTAAGAAAGTTCAAATTAAGTGATACTTTAAAAGAGTTATCAGCATAAAAGACTGTTACACACCGCTCATACAAAGTACAAAGAAAACAAATAAAATGATAACAATACCAATGCCAAAGTTAAATACGAGAGTACTATCCATATATGTAGCCTCCTTGTTTGAAAGTAAAAAGCACTCTAGTTAAGAGTGCTTTTTTATTTTGAATCTACTTTATAACTTTTAGAAAGTGATTCATGCGTGTCATGATTTACATTATTTTATGTATTTATACTTTGAAATGAGTAAGTCCTTGTTGGATATAGAAAAAAAGACACTCGTTGGAGTGTCTTTTAAGATGACAAAATGTGCCAATTGCTTGAGGTTGATAAGACGCTAATTTCCGTTTTAACGCCTTTTCTCTAATCAAGAAGTGTAGCAACAGCGATTCAAATAAATTGTACCATCTGTTTAACCGCGGTGCGTATGCAATTGTGCATATGATGATCATGAGGTAGGTAATGAACTGTGAATAATTTGAAGTGATTTATTTACGATTTCTTCTGCGGCATATATGCCGATTGCGTCTGTTTTTAAAATATGGGGTTGTAAGTTATCATGCATTGCCCCTAACTCACCGTGAAGTGGTGCGAAGGCATGGTTCGCCTTTTCAAGCATGCATAAATCAAGTAAAGAATCCCCAGCTGTAATAATCGTATCTATTTGCAAAATTTCTTTTATATATTGCACGGCGTCCCATTTATTAATTGGTTTTGGTACAAAGTATAGCTTTCTACCTTGAAGTGAATGATTCCAGCCTTGTTTGTCTAACCAGGAAGTGAAGGATGATAATTCATCATAAGGAATGTTCTCCCGTTTAATAATGCAATAATGGAATAGATCATCAGCTGTTTTTTGCGATATAACCCAATCCTTATGAGCTATTTGTCCAAATTCCTTTAGTATGTCGTTTCTCTCTATACATTCAACCGATAGTCTTTCTTTTACTTTCCTGTTCCAAGTACCATCTTGTTTCCCGTTATGAAGGATATTGCCGCCGTTACTTGTAATGGCGTATTCGGGAATGATTTCGTTTTGGAATAAAGCAATACGCTGAAACTGCTTAATAGTTCTTGTTGTAACTGGGATGAAATGTGAGTGCAGTTGTAATTTTTTTAGTAGTAAAATGGTTTTATGTGATATGAAAGAAATTTCTTTCCCATCTATAGTTTCAATGAGTTGAATTGATTCATCTTCTATAGGGGCACGAAACGATTTCCGGGAATAAATAAGCGTCTGATCAAGATCACTGGCGAAAATCATCTTGTTTCCTTCCTAAGAGGCTTAATGAGCCCGCAACATGAATAAGCCATATTCTCATAGATTTCAATTGGGGCATTCTTTTCTTTAGCGAGAAGTAAAATATGCTTTAAATCGGGATTGTTTTGCTTACGTATTAAAATTTTCCACGGTATTCTCCGGAGTAATACACGAGTTGTTTCACCGACTCCTGGTTTAATT
>NZ_JAKUEU010000061.1:0-30699 GCF_022663075.1 Bacillus cereus group sp. BfR-BA-01441 | reverse complement strand
AGTGCAGCTCTAAGGTGGTAAGTTATTTTTCTGCGTTAGGAAGTTCTCAGCTTTCCTTCCTTCTCTGTATAACCGGGGAAAATAACTCGTGTCCTTTTCTTTGCTTTTTGTAAAACATCCATTTATTGTTATTTAATATATCTTATTCATTTTATTTTTGCAAGTGTTTAAAAAAATTATTTATTTAATTAAAAAAGTGAAACCAAATTTTTTTGGTTTCACTTCACAATTTTACCAATCTTGTGGTTCGTAATTTAAGTCTGCAAATAGACGTCTTTTCTCTTTCTTTGTTAAATCTCTCCACTGCCCAACCGGTAAATTATTCAATTCAATATTCATAATTCTCGTACGTTTTAACGTGTATACTTGATAACCTAAAGCTTCACACATACGGCGAATTTGACGATTTAGCCCTTGTGTTAAAATAATTTGGAACTCATATTTTGATAACTGTGTAACCTCACAAGGAAGCGTTTTTGTTCCTAAAATTTTAACACCCGCTGCCATTTTCTCTAAGAAATCAGGTGTAATTGGCTTATCTACTGAAACGATATATTCTTTCTCATGTTTGTTTTCAGCACGTAAAATTTCATTAACAATATCACCATCATTCGTTAACAAAATTAAACCGTCTGAGTCTTTATCAAGACGTCCAATGTGACTAATTCGTAAAGGATGGTTCACTAAATCGATAATATTACCTTTTACTGATTTTTCACTCGTACATGTAATACCTACTGGTTTATTTAAAGCGATATATACGTGATCTCGAGCAATTCGAAGCTGCTCTCCATTTACTCGTACATCATCACCTGGGTTCACTTGGTCACCAATTTTTGCAACCTTACCGTTAATAATTACTCTTTTCTCATTAATTAGTTTATCCGCTCCACGTCGAGACGCTTTTCCAGCTTCACTAATAAATTTATTGATACGCAAATTAGGCACATCCTTTTCTAAAAAAATTTCAAGCTCACACTGCTTCTACCGTACAATACAAAAGGGTAAGCCTCCTATTATAACTTAAATATATTAACATGAAAGGGTATATAACGTCTTCTATTAATTACTTGTTTATAAGAAAATATCTTTATTATACATTCATTTATACACTTTTTCAGCGTTTAATATACAAGCCATTCTTCCTTACATACAGCTTGTTTTCCTTTTATCTCTTCTATATCTTCATGAATATTAGCTAATTTATATAAATCTGGGAAAATCTCTTTCACATAATGTTGATGCGTCTGTTCATCTTTCCAATACGTTAACACTATGTAACGATTTTCATTTTTTAAAGACTTCCCAACTACTCCACCTAACATTCCTTTTGCTTTTTCCATTCCTTTATTCCAAATTGTTTCTTGCTTCTGTAAAAAATACTTTTCCTTTTCCACCTTTACATCACATATAGCAACTCTTACGAATGATCCTTCTGTAACAACGTCTTTCAAATGCGTATCAGTTATATCATACAACGTTTGAAATAATTCAATTTCACACGAAAGAAACGTATCCTCTTGATTACTATTTAAATAAATTGTATCGTGAGCACCATTCATAAATGATTGATATGTACTTCTATCTTCCCATAAAGTAAATACACACGCCTCATCTTCATACCATCCACCAAATTGTCCATGAAAACCATCTAGATGCCGTATATCACTCCATTTTTCTTGCGCATTTGAAAACAATTCCTTTTTCTCTTCTTCCACCTTACAGTAGATTGTTTTTAGTAACATTTTTAATTCCCCCTTATCTTACATTCCATTTCCCATCTGCAATACTTTCTACTTTTCTCCTAAACGAATATTATTTTTACTCTCTATTTCTTCAGCTCTTATATGTACTAAAGAGGGCCTTTTCATCTCGTATCCTTGTTCAACACGCATATTTATTTCTTCTGTTCCCACAAAAACGATACTTTAAAAGATAGGCTGTTAAATATCCATTTGAACTTCCTTTTGTCACATCTTCCGGGATCCCATAATAGTCTGCAAAATCACGAACATTTAGATCGTTCATTTATTTACATAACATAATTATATTCTTCTAGTTATCTATAGTATTCAAAAAAGCAGCCGCTCTTTCTATCAGCCATTCACCAAACGTACTTAAAAATAATAAAATTTCATTTATATCATTTATCGGTTCAATTACATATTGTAATGCCTTTCTCATATTTTTTTCTTGTTCGGGAAAATGCTTACTAAATAATTCATAGGCAGGATATAAGTCTCTGGAGTAAAGTCCTTCTCTCTCAATTGTCAATGCTAGACCTGCCCTGATTATTATCTTCATAATCCAACGACAACAATCCGCTATATCTTCCACGCCTTTATTATGTATTAACTCTTTGCGTGCTTGTCCAATTTGTTTTCCCAATTGAATAAGATGTTCATAGGCTAACTCCTGACTTACTTTATATTTAGGTAAAGACAATGTTACATCTTCACCAAATATACATACTCCATGTGTCTGTATCATGAAGCTTATAAAAGAAAAACTCTTGGAATTTATCACTTCTTTTTCACTGTAAAAACTCAATTCCACTCCTGTTATACAATTGAATTTTTGCAAAATTTTAATTTCTAGTTTCTTTCGCCAACTTAAGTCTATTAATTCAGGATCCTTTCTCACTAATATAATTACATCTATATCAGCAATACCTTTAATTCCAATCCCTCTTGGAATTGAGCCTCTTATATAAACACTGTGTAAATCATCCTGTAACAACTCACAACAAGTATTTTTTATTTCTTGTATTACCTCCATAAATATAGGTTGAACTTTTTCAATATGTGCATCATTTATAATATATCCTTCATCATCAGTAGAACAAAAACGACCTATCTTTTTTATACTTGGCAATTTATCATCTCATCTCCATACTAAATATTATTTTATTCTATACACATAGTAATTATAATTTAAATAATTCAGAATTAAAAATCAAAAGATATAGAAAGTAAACAATCCTACAATATCATTCACTTCCTATCTCTCTTATCATCAATTATTTTTCAAATAAATAATACGTAATTTCTCCCGGATAATGTACTACTGCTACCTTCCTTTCCCCTTTTTTAAAACTAACAGTATGCCCGTTTTCCCCTAAGTTCTCCCATCCATTTGCTTTTGTAATAGGCATTACACTTATATATTGATAGTCCTCTTCATTATCATCGTTAATATAGATTGCTGACATTGGCACTGGAAAATCTTTAATTTTAGATTCTTTGTCTACATATATGAGTGCAAATAAACCAACTAATAACATAGCCATTGAAATACTTAAAACCAGTTTTCTTCTATTCATTTTCACTAAAAACCCTCTTTTCTCGCATATAACTTTCATCATTTTACTAAATTTAATTATTCATGTATAGAAAAGACATAATTTAAATTATTTCTAACCTATTTTCTCTACTTTAAACAACATTATTGTTATATATTATAATTATAAGTTTTTAAATTTTGGAGGCGTTACATATTGCAGAAATTACTTTTTACTAAATGGACAGTTGTTATTTCTATTTTCATCATTTTCGGTACGATTTTCTATGTTACTAATGTTAAAAATAACAACGAAAAAGCAACTGTAGAAACAGCGGAGACAAAAACTTTCAAAACGAAATTACAACCTAAAATTCATGAATTGACTACTCATTATAATGACATCATCGAAAAAGATTGGTTACCTGCCTGGGAAGAGATTAACACGAATGGAGATTCAGTAGATCGAAATAAACTATTAGTTACAATGAGTGCTGTTTCCAAACAGTACGAAACAATTATGAACGAAATAGACACGCTTAAAATTGAAGAAAACATAACAGATATAGATATACAAAAACAACTACTTCAATTCACAACTCAGTTTAAATCCGCATCAAATTTCATGAAAAATGCAGCAAATTTGATTATAGACGGAGCAAATAACTCTACTTCAACCAATGAAACTATTGAAAAAACAAAACAAGCTTTAGGACTTGCGGATCAACATATTGTCATCGCTTTATCTACTTTAAATGAAGTTGAAGATAAATTAGGACTTACAAAAAAATAAAACTATTTACTATTTTAAAATAAAAAATGATTGCAATTCACAATTTGTATGTCTATAATGTTTTTATTGATTTACAATCAATGTGTTTATAAATTTTATAATTCGGATGAACCATTCAGGAGAAGGTCTATTGATCTACCGACGGGGCAAAAAGTTGTTATACCAACTTTGAAACTCTCAGGTCTTGGTTACAAGTAGAACTGCATGGGGACGAATCTCTGGAGAGACTCCCTCTCGCTTTCATAGAGCGCGGAGGAAAACGAGCACCGAAGGAGCAAATCCGCTACTTTAGCGGATAATCTCTCAGGTAAAAGGACAGAGACAAGCGAAAGAAAAAGCCGATTGTATCGGTTTATTTTTCTATCCCTTGTTTCTCCAGAGACCATTTCATTTACTTGAAGTGGTTTTTATTTTTTCTAAAAAAGGAGAATAAAGATGGAGACAGTAAGTAAAGTATTAGAACAACTAAATCAATACGTGTGGGGATTACCAACTTTGTTGCTACTCGTTGGAACAGGTATCATTCTCACAGTGCGTTTGAAAGGTTTACAGTTTAGTAAACTATTATACGCTCACAAACTAGCGTTTAAAAAATCAGAAGATACTTCTTCTTCTGGAGATATTAGTCACTTCCAAGCACTCATGACAGCTATGGCCGCAACGATTGGTATGGGTAATATAGCCGGTGTTGCAACAGCGGTTACAATTGGTGGTCCTGGTGCAATATTTTGGATGTGGATTACCGCTTTATTCGGTATGGCAACAAAATATGCAGAGGCAATACTTGCAGTGAAATATCGTGTTAGTAATGAAAATGGTGAATATTCAGGTGGACCAATGTATTATTTAGAGCGTGGTTTAGGTAAGAAATGGCTTGCTATATTATTCGCTATATTTGGTACAACTGCTTCTTTCGGTATTGGTAATATGGTGCAATCTAACTCAGTTGCAGAGGCAATGCGAATTAATTTCTCTTTCCCTCCTGCTTTAACTGGTATAGTAATGTCATTTTTAATCGCAATTGTTATTTTAGGCGGTGTAAAAAAAATCGGGAAAGTGACGGGATATGTCGTTCCTATTAAAGCTTTCTTTTATATAATTGCTGGTCTTATAATTATTTTCTATCACTACGACCAAATTCCAGAAGCATTTTCACTTATTTTTTCTGGTGCATTTAATGGTACAGCAGCTGCTGGTGGTTTTATTGGGGCAACAGTTGCATCAGCTATCCAAATCGGAATGGCGCGTGGTGTATTTGCGAACGAAGCTGGTTTAGGGAGTGCACCAATTGCGGCGGCGGCGGCAAAAACCGATTCGCCTGCAAAGCAAGCTTTAGTTTCAATGACTGGTACTTTTCTAGATACGTTTATTGTATGTACAATTACAGGACTAGTATTAATTACTACAGGCGCTTGGAAATCAGGTAAAACTGGTGTTGAAGCTACAACACTTGCATTCCAATCTGTATTCGGTACTGCTGGTAGTATGATTCTCGGTATCGCAATTATTTTATTTGCCTACTCTACTATTTTAGGCTGGTCGTATTATGGAGAAAAATGTGTAGCTTATTTATTCGGAGAAAGTGCAGTTAAATATTATAAAGCAATCTTTATTTTCATGATTGCAATTGGTGCTAATTTAAAGCTAGGAATCGTATGGACATTTGCTGATATTGCAAATGGACTTATGGCAATTCCAAACTTGATTGGTCTGATTGGATTAAGTAGTATTGTTGTTGCTGAAACGAATCGCTTTTTACAAGCAGAGAAATTGAAAGAAAATAATAAAAAACAGGCAAGTTAATCTATGAAAAAAGGAATGACTCATACATGATGAGCATTCCTTTTTTCATCCCCTCTTTTACTTAATTACTATCATTAAAAATATATTTATATCAATATTTACTCCTTTTTATTCCTCCAAAAGTTTTTCACATAAATGTCATAAATCGTATGGTCTAACTATATAGTTGAAAAGGAATGCGACATTAAAGTGTCGCTGAAAAACTCATCCAAGAAAAGGGAGGAAAAATCTTTTGAAAAACAAAATCATTGTTTTCCTATCTGTTTTATCATTTATTATTGGTGGTTTCTTCTTTAACACGAATACTTCAAGTGCTGAAACATCATCTACTGATTACGTTCCTAACCAATTAATCGTTAAGTTCAAACAAAATGCATCTTTAAGTAATGTGCAATCTTTTCATAAATCTGTCGGAGCTAATGTCTTATCTAAAGATGATAAGTTAGGTTTTGAAGTCGTACAATTTTCAAAAGGTACTGTAAAAGAAAAAATAAAGAGTTATAAAAATAATCCAGATGTGGAATATGCAGAACCAAATTATTACGTTCACGCCTTTTGGACTCCAAACGACCCATATTTTAATAATCAATATGGATTACAAAAGATTCAAGCTCCACAAGCTTGGGATAGCCAACGAAGTGATCCTGGTGTAAAAGTAGCTATTATTGATACAGGAGTTCAAGGCTCACACCCTGATCTGGCTTCGAAAGTAATTTACGGGCATGATTATGTTGATAACGACAATACATCTGATGATGGTAATGGTCATGGTACACATTGCGCTGGAATTACTGGAGCACTTACGAATAACAGCGTCGGAATTGCTGGTGTTGCCCCACAAACTTCAATTTATGCTGTCCGCGTATTAGATAATCAAGGAAGTGGTACTCTTGATGCTGTAGCGCAAGGTATTCGAGAAGCTGCTGATTCGGGTGCAAAAGTAATTAGTTTAAGTTTAGGAGCTCCAAATGGTGGTACTGCATTACAACAAGCCGTTCAATATGCATGGAATAAAGGCTCTGTTATAGTTGCAGCTGCTGGAAATGCTGGAAATACAAAAGCTAATTACCCTGCTTATTACAGCGAAGTAATTGCAGTTGGTTCTACAGATCAATCAGATAGAAAATCTTCATTCTCTACTTATGGTAGCTGGGTAGATGTTGCAGCACCAGGTTCAAATATATATTCAACATATAAAGGAAGCACGTATCAATCATTAAGTGGTACATCTATGGCAACACCTCATGTTGCAGGAGTCGCTGCTCTTTTAGCAAATCAAGGATATAGTAATACACAAATTCGCCAAATTATTGAGTCAACTTCTGATAAAATTAGTGGTACAGGTACGTACTGGAAAAACGGTAGAGTCAATGCATATAAGGCTGTACAATACGCTAAGCAATTACAAGAAAATAAAGCTTCTTAAGAAAACTTTAATCAATCGATCTACCATGAATGCGGAATAAAATAGAAGGAGAGACTTCTATAATTAAAGCCTCTCCTTCTTACAAACTATATTACTCTCCCTGCTTTTTAACCATATGTAAATACAGTACAAAATCCATCATTGTCGACGAATGACCAAGTTGACGGATCATCGCTGTTATATTTCCTCTATGATATGTACCATGATTTACGACATGTTGCACTAATTCTAAAATCGAAGTTTCTAATTTCCCTACATATGGATTCTCAATAACAAATACAGCATTCACATCTTGTATTGTAATTAAAAAATCTTTATATTGATTTGCCATGTTTTCAAACATTTTTTCTAATTCATGTAACGATTTAGTTTCAATTTGTTTTCGTAAATCTTCTCGGTCTTGTATTGCTTCATTCATACTTTTACCATGCAATATATGTAACCACACTTGATCTGTAATATAAATATGCACAAAAGTATCCTTAATGGATGGAAATACACTCTGTATCTGCTCCTTAAAAATTGTCTCATAGTTTGGTAACTCTTTTAATCGATTGAATAATCTTGTATTAGCCCAAGCATGATAATCACACTGTTTTAATATATAATCTTTCAATTTATATTACCTCCTTATTGTATGAAACGAATGGTTTGTTTCTTCATTTCTGATTCTCTATCAGCCTTTGCAATCCCTTTTTCTTTCATTTCATGCTCATTTATCGTTTTATATTTTACATACGTATAAAATTCCGTTTGAAATGGAAATGGTGTAATCCGAATTGTTTCCTCGTCCACCCATTCAGCTTGAATAAGTTTCTCCTCTTTACCATTAAACATTTCTGTTCCTTCAAAACCATCTTTAAATAAATCAATTTCATCTTTCTTTTTGACACCAGGCTTATTCATACATACGTATAAAGAAAGTTCATCACAAAACTTTAATAATCTATAATGTTTATCGAACATCGCAAACTGTTCCTTTGTTAACGTTTTCAAGATTCTTTTTTGTCGTTCTAATTCATGTTTATAAAATGACATCATCTCTTCATCTTCCTCGTTTAGTGGAAATGATAAAAAATGTTTACTACAAAGCAATGCCCCGTATGGATTAGAATTTTCAATTTCATTCAAACCAATCGTATAAAAAACAAAACGTAATGGGCTTGGACAATCCATAAATGTATATGGAATATTTTTAGCATCATTCAAAATTGGTACTTTATCAAGCTCTATCCATCCTCTGTCATGCTCATATATTGCATCAACTGTTTCTTTTAAATATGTTTTACTTTCAAAAAAGTCTTCTTTTATATGTTTTGCAATCTCTCCAGCTAAAAAACCATGATCATGTTGACGAATTAATATACTTTCCTTCTCATTTTTTTCACGAAAAATCATTCATATACTCCCCCTCATCCTCATATTAAAGCTTTTTATATGCATCGATTCTTAATTAATCCCTAAATAATAGAAGGGATTCAGTCTCTTGCAACGAAATTAACATAATTATATAGTATTCTATCTAATCATAGTGATAGCTTTATCTTTACTATCTATTATACTAAAACATTCATTCCAAAAATTTTTTTATGAGGTGAAAACATGAACAAAACAGAATTAATTAAAAACGTAGCTCAATCAGCTGATATTTCTCAAAAGGACGCTTCTGCAGCTGTACAATCCGTATTTGACACAATTGCTAATGCATTACAATCTGGAGATAAAGTTCAACTAATCGGTTTTGGAACTTTTGAAGTGCGCGAAAGATCTGCTCGTACAGGACGTAATCCGCAAACTGGCGAAGAAATTCAAATCGCCGCTGGTAAAGTTCCTGCATTTAAAGCAGGTAAAGAATTAAAAGAAGCTGTTAAATAAACAAGAAACCAGCCATTTTATAGGCTGGTTTCTTGTTTTTATTTAAGCAATTGCTTTATATTCTCTGCATGATACACTTCACAAATATAAAATACACATTTGCATTTACTTACAATTTGATACTTTCTAGTTGGATACACATTCGCTGTAACAGAACATCCATCAAACAATTCAATAATATTTCCAGATGGCTGATATCCTTCATATAATACATTTCTTCTTACTTCCATCTTTTCTATAAGCTTTTCAACAGGAATATTTCCACTCTCTAATTCACTCTTTATTGCGTCCGGTAAAAACGAAGTGTCTGCAAAAATTAGATTTTCAGATAACACCTTGCCTTTATAACTAACATTAGATACACGGTAAAGAAATGTTCCATCTTTATCAAAGAAATTCTTTGCTTCTTTCGGAATGTACTGTCTACCAAGTGCCTCTTGTTCAAGAACATCAAACTGAACTGTATCATTTAAAAGCTTTTCTAAAGCATGAATGGATGATGTATCTCCAGAAAATAAAATATTTTTAATTGCTTGTACGTTATAAGTGAATTCATTCTTTCTATTTTCCGCTACTAACATGAGGAACACCTCTTCTATAATTTTTTTATTTAAGATTTAAAAGTGCTGCCGCATCTAATTGCGTAATTTCAGTTACTTCCTTACTGAATATTGCAACAGAGGCCCTATAATCTAAACTAGGCTTTACATCTTCCATCATTGTATTATTTAATAACTCTTGTCTATCCTTAAAAACCAACAAGTTTGGAGGATCGTTTGGAGCTGATACTGTAATATGTACTGGCGGAATCATTAGTCCTTCACCTGTCGCTTTCAGCACCGCTTCTTTTCGAGTCCAATATGTTAAAAATCCTTCTATTTTCTGTTCATTTGGCAGTTTCATAACTTGCGCTATTTCAATGTCTGTTAATACACCTTCTGCCATTTTCATAACATCTACATTTGGATTCATTTGTTCTACATCTATGCCAACAGGTGCAGATTTTGTAAAAGCAACGACAACCCACTCACCTGAATGCGAAACGGATAATTGCGGCATACCTTCTGGTAATTGTGGTCTTCCATGCTGCACTTTACATACTGAGCACATTCGATCAATTGGTACTTGGACTGGTGACATAGAAAGTATCTTACCGAGAACTAATCTACTTATTACGCAACCTATTATAAAACGAGCTCGATCTGCCGAATGATGATACGAATTTGCTTTCTCTCGCTCTATATCATTTAGTAAATTGTAATGCCATGATTGTAAATCCGAAATTCTTGCCCACCATATTTGACAATCATTCTCATTCAAAGTTGGAATAGAATCTACAACTTTACTTTCTATCATGTAAACTCTCCTTTATTCAACGAATATCAATTTTCATAAGAAAGCATGCGTATATTGTTATTCATTGACAAGTACTTTCTCTTTTTCTGATACAGATAATGTTTTTTCTTTCTTCTTTGACATTACCTCTTTATCGGAAATACGTAAAGAAAATAGTAGTGCAATGAGCAAAAATATTGCTGATCCAATTAATGCTGCTTGATATGGTAAAAAATCGGATTGAGCGTTATTACTTCCAAAACCAGCTAGTATACTAGCTAAAACAGCTACTCCTATTGCTGAACCTAATCGATTTTGCACATTGAATATAGTAGTAGCTCTCCCCATAGAAGGCGGCGTGATATTGTTAAAGGCAGAAAATTGAACCGCACCGACAGATTGACCTAAGAAAATACCGATACCAAACAATAATGCGCGGATTTGCCACGGATTCGTATCGTGATTTACAAAACTTAATAAAACAAAGATAACCACGGTACAAATTAATCCAATAGAAATTACCTTTCGCGCTCCTAATTTTTTATATGACCATGGCACAATTTGTGAAGAAATCATTAATCCAATCGCCTCTGGAAATGTCGTAAGTCCTGATTCCAGCGCGGAAACTCCTATCACATTTTGATACATAAGTGGAAAAACAAATAACATTCCTAGTAAACCAGCTGATGAAAATAATGATATAAGACTCATCTTTCTAAACACTGGTTCTTTTAATAAACGTAAATCTAACATCGGTTGCTTTACTTTCAGTTCTACGATTATAAACAATGTAATGAATACACCCCCAGCTATCCCAGTACTCATAATTTCTGGAGAAATCCACCCTTTTGATGGTCCCTGGCTGAGCGCATATATGAGCATCGCAAATCCTGGTGCTGATAAAATAAAGCCGAGCGAATCAAAGCGACCAGCTGATTTTTCAACATGCTCTGCTAAAAATAGAAGTCCAAATAGCAATGCAACGATTCCAAACGGTAGATTAATATAAAATGCCCAACGCCAAGACATTTGATCTACAAAGAAACCACCGATGATAGGACCAATTGCTGGTGCTACAGCAATTGGAAGTATAATGAACCGAGAAATCTTCGGTCTTTCCTCTGGTGAAAATGTTCGAAATAACATTGCCATTCCAACTGGTGTTAAAAGCCCTCCACCAGCACCTTGAATAATACGGAAAATATTCAATGAAGTAATATCGTTAGCCATTCCGCATAAAGCAGAGGCAATTGTAAATACGAAAAGAGCAATTAAAAATACTCTTTTCGTACCAAATCGATCTCCTAACCAACCAGAAATCGGAAGGAAAACAGCTAAACTAACTAAATACCCAACATTAACCGTCCCCATTGCAGATGCAGGTACTTGTAGTTCTCTACTTATCGATTGCAGTGCTACATTTACAATCGTTGCGTCCATCGCAGCCATAAACATCGCAGTTATATAAACGATACTTACAACTACTTTTGGATTTAGTTTTTCTTTCATTATCGTTTTCCTGCTAATGTTTTTTCGCGAACTTGATTACTTTTTGGATTCAAATCTTTCCAGTTATATTCAACATATTCTAAGCAGCTCTGCCTACTAGCTTCTTCATATACGATATTCCAGCCAATAGGTACATCGAGAAAAGCAGGCCAGAGAGAATACTGGCCCTCCTCATTTATTAATACTTTATATGTGTAATTATCATTTTCAAATGGATTCGTCATACTCTACTTACCCCTTTCTTATTCTGCAAATATTTCGCTAATACTTGTCCAATTTCCGTAAGCGGACCTGGCTGACATAGATCTTTATGTCTACAATCAATATCGTGCTGCACAATTTGCCCGTCTAAATAATTTAGCCACGTATTTGGAGAAATAGGATCAAACCAGTCTGGTATAACAGTAGATCTAAAGAACAGGATATCTCCGTTATAAACTTTCGGTACATATTTCCCTAACAACCCTACTGAATTTACATATGTTTCTTTCAAGTTCAATATAGTCTCTTCTTCAAGACTTGCTAATGCACTTCCATCTTTACGAAGGATTTCAACTGCACTTTCCATTGTAAGTGGTTTACCATCCATGTTATCTGGGTCATATCCGCCTAAAGCAAGTAATGCGATTAACGCTTCCTCTTCAGTAGGCGCTTCCGTATTCGGTAAGAAGTGTCCAGGATAAGAGTCAAGCATAACAAGTAATTCTACTTCTTCCCCTTCATTTTGTAATTGCGCCGCCATTGCATGCACAACATTTCCTCCAAGCGACCAACCTAATAAACGATATGGTCCATGAGGCTGTACTTCACGAACGTGTTTCAAGTAATCCGCCGCCATCTCCTCTAAACTTTTTGGAAGTTCTTCATTTTTAGCAATACCACGTGCTTGCACACCATAAATTGGATAATCTGTTCCTAAAGATTTCATAAGTCCTGCATAGCACCAACTT
Source organism: Bacillus cereus group sp. BfR-BA-01441 (assembly GCF_022663075.1). Lineage (NCBI taxonomy): Bacteria > Bacillati > Bacillota > Bacilli > Caryophanales > Bacillaceae > Bacillus > Bacillus cereus group sp. BfR-BA-01441. The sequence goes on along the minus strand of NZ_JAKUEU010000061.1, from coordinate 17,729 downwards.
AATCCACCTGCTGGATGTACACAAAATAGTGGTAATTGATCCCCGCTTGCTCGTAATGGAAGCAACACATCAAGTGCACTTTGACCATTCCCCATCTCAAGTCTTTCAGCTAACCCTGCAACAGTCGGTGCTGCAAATAAAGTACCAATGTTTAGTTCCACTCCAAGCGCCTCTTTCATGCGGCTCATAAGCTGCACTGCAAGGAGTGAATGACCACCAAGATCAAAGAATCCGTCATCAATTCCAATTTGAGGTACACTTAGCACTTCTGTAAACAAGTCACATAACATTTCTTCTTGCGGTGTTCTTGGACCACGACTAGAAGATGATGCGATAAATGCTGGAGCTGGCAATGCCTTTCTATCTAATTTACCGTTTGGAGTTAAAGGTAACTCATTTACTACTACAAAAGCGTATGGAACCATATAATCTGGTAAACTACCACTAGCAAACTGACGCATTTCATTCGTATCAATTGCTTCATTATTTGATGCAACGATATAAGAAACTAACCGTTTATCCCCTGGTTGATCTTCACGTACAATAACGGCTACTTGCTCAGCTTTAGGGTGCTTCATTATGACTGCTTCTATTTCTCCTAATTCAATTCGGAATCCACGAATTTTGATTTGATGATCTGCACGTCCTATATAATCTAGCGTCCCATCATTACGCCAGCGAGCTAAGTCTCCTGTACGATACATTCTTGTACCTGGCTTGCCAAATGGATCTGCGATAAAGCGTTCAGCCGTTAATCCTGCTCTTCCTAAATATCCACGCGCAAGTCCTGCACCTGCAACATACATTTCTCCAACTACTCCAGGTGGGACTGGTTGTAAATAGTTGTCTAACACATACACTTTAAGGTCAGGTATACTGCACCCAATTAAACTATTTGCCCGTAAAGAGACGATAGTTTCATCTAATTCAATATAACTAACATGTACTGTCGTCTCTGTAATACCATACATATTAATAAGCTTTGGTGCGTTATGAGGATGTCGACTATACCAATCTTCTAAGCGACTTAGCTCAAGTGCTTCTCCTCCAAAAACAACATATCGTAAAGATAATTTTTGGCCAATCTCTTCATTTTCACGATCTGCTTGCATCAATTGGTAGAACGCTGATGGAGTTTGGTTTAAAACCGTAACCTTTTCTTTAACAAGAAGCTGTAAAAATTCTTTCGGCGAGCGACTTACAGTATGTGGAACTACAACTAAACGCCCTCCGTATAATAAAGGTCCCCAAATTTCCCAAACTGAGAAATCAAAAGCATATGAATGGAACATCGTCCAAACATCGTTTCCGTCAAACTGGAACCAATGATCAGTTGCTCCTAAAAGTCTCACTACATTTTGATGAGGTATCATAACGCCTTTCGGTCTGCCCGTTGACCCTGACGTATAAATAACGTAAGCAATATGTGATGCAGATAATGGCTTAATTCGTTCCACTTCATCAATATTGTCTTCACTATATTTCTCAACCTCTGCTATTACTTTCACATCATCAACTAAAACTTTTAGTGCCTCATTACATTCAATTTCCACTTCTGAATTCGTTAAAACACATGATGGTTTCGCATCGTGTAGCATAAATGAAATACGGTCTGCTGGGTAATCTGGATCTAACGGAAGGTATCCAGCACCAGCTTTAAGAACAGCTAATAAGCTTACAACCATGTTTAATGATCTTGGCATCGCTAAAGCAACGAGTTGATCAGGACCAATCCCTTTTGCTATTAGGAATCGAGCTATTTTATTTGCTTTTCTATTTAACTCTTCATAAGTTAATTTCTTATCTTCAAAGACAACAGCAATAGAATTTGGATTTATATGAGCCTGCTTTTCAAACAATTGTGGCAATGTCATTTCTGGTGCAATTTGAAAACCACCATTCCACTTTTCTAACACTGTATTTTTCTCTGCTAAAGTTAATATTTCTAATCTGCCAATGGATTGATCTGGATTTGTAGTTGCATCATCTAATAACAAAATGAATCGTTCTATTAGTTTTTGAACCGTTTCACGTTTATATAAATCGGTACTAAACTCTAGTAATCCATGTAAACCGTTCGGAGTACCATCAACCCCGTTACTCTCACTAATTTCAAATGTTAAATCAAATTTTGCAGAACCAACGCTTTGAATTTCAAGGCTCGCTTCTAAATCTGGTACATGAAACGTTGCTTCTGGTGTATTTTGAAAAGCTAACATAACTTGAAACAACGGATGGCTGTTTCGAGTACGTACTGGATTTAATACTTCAACAAGCCTTTCAAATGGAACATCTTGATTTTCATAAGCTGCAAGATTTACCTGCTTCACTCTATTTAATAATTCTTTAAAACTTGGATCTCCTGAAGTATTTGTACGTAACACTAATGTATTTACAAATAAACCAACAATATCTGAAAGTACATCATCATTTCTTCCAGCAATCGGACTTCCAATTGGTATATCAGTGCCTGCACCTAATCTTGTAAATAGTGCACTAAGCCCTGCTTGCAATACCATAAACAAACTAACTCCATTTTTACGTGCAAGCTCTACTAACCTACTATGCATACCTTCATCTATATGAAAATGAATTGTTTCCCCGCGGTAACTCGTCTCAATTGGACGCTGGAAATCTGTAGGTAACTCCATTTGGTCTGGTAAACCTTTAAGTTCTTCTTTCCAAAAATCTAATTGTGTTGAAATAAGACTCTCTTGTGTCGTTTCATCACCTAGCAATTGCTGTTGCCAAAGTGCATAATCTGCGTATTGAACTGGTAGTGTCTCCAGCTGAACTCTGTCACCTTGACATCGCGCTTTATACGCCGCTGTAAAATCTCTCGTTAACGGCTGTAATGACCAGCCATCACCTACAATATGATGTAATAGAATTAATAATACATGTTCGTTTTCACTCATTGTAAAAAGTTGCAAACGAACTGCCGGCTCAAAATCGAGGTTAAAGCTATATCTTACCGCCTCTGAAAGTACACTTTCTAATTCATCTTTACATGTATTAGTTATAACCATTTCTAAATTTAAGTTTTCCATATCTAAAATTTTCTGATAGGAACTACCTAATACGTTAGGGAAAATTGTTCTAAGTGTTTCATGTTTCTCAACTACATCATAAAAAGCACCTTGTAATGCTTCCCGATTCAATATTCCATTCATACGAATGACTAGCGGAATATTATAAGTAGGACTTGGACCTTCTAAACAATTTAAGAACCATAACCTGCGCTGTGCAAATGAAAGTGGAACTTCATTTGGCCTACTTGCTTTCTGAATAGCTGGTCTTGCGCTTTTTGCATGGTTTAATTGTTTCGCCAGTTCGGCAACAGTTGGTGATTCAAATAGTTTCCCAATTCCTAATTCCACACTTAACGTTTCACGAATTCTTGCCATTAAACGAGATGCGAGAAGTGAATGTCCACCCATTTCAAAGAAATTATCATCAATGCTAATTCGAGAAACACCAAGTACTTCTGCAAATAAATCACATAATATTTCTTCTTTCGGATTTCTAGCAACTCTCTCATTGTTCATTCCATTAAAATCAGGAGCAGGTAATTTCTTTCTGTCAACCTTACCATTTGGCGTTAATGGTAATACTTCTAGCACAACAAATGTCGATGGTATCATATAATTCGCTAAACTTTCTGAAACATAAGAACGAATTTCTGAAAGATTAATCGGTTCCTTTTCTTCTGCAACGATATACGCAATGATGCGTTTATCATTTGCACGATCTTCTCGTACCATTACTACCGCTTGTTGAATATTTTCATGTCGTTGTAATACCGTTTCAATTTCAGCTAATTCAATTCGGAATCCACGAATTTTAATTTGATGATCTGCGCGACTAATGTACTCTAACGCACCATCACTATGCCATTTCACAAGATCTCCTGTACGGTACATGCGCTTCCCTGATTCTCCATAAGGATTTGCAACAAACCGTTCAGCTGTTAACTCAGGTTTTCCTAAATATCCGCTTGCAAGTCCTTCCCCTGCAATATATAATTCCCCAATAACTCCAGGTGGCACTGGTTGTAACCCTGCATCCAATACATACACTTCTGTATTGCAAATTGGTTTTCCAATAGGAGGTATGCCCTTTTCACCTTCATCAATGTTCATGAAAGTAGACCAAATCGTCGTTTCAGTTGGTCCATATAAATTAGTTATTGAGCAACCTAATTCTCGTAATTTATTTGCTAAATGCGCTGGAAGAGCTTCACCACCAACAAGTATGCTTAGCCCTTGTAGCTTCTCTGGATAATCAGTTACTAACGCCTGCCAAAGCGTCGGTGTAGCCTGCATAATGGTCACTCTTTCTTCATGTAAAAGTGTCGTTAATGCAGAAGGCTCTTGTATGTCTTCTTTTTGCGCAATTGTTAAACTTGCACCACTAATAAGAGGTAAATAAATTTCTAGTGCAGAAATATCAAATGCAAACGTTGTAACTGCTAATAAATGATCATTTTCATTTAATGAAAACTTTTGTTGCATAGCCATTAAAAAGTTACTTAAACCTCTCATAGGAACAATTACACCTTTTGGGTTTCCTGTTGAGCCTGAAGTATATATTGTATAGGCTGGGTTTAACAGTGATACATCATTCTTACATGCTATATTCATACGAGAATATGTATGTAACGCTAGTTTCGTTTCTTCGTCATCTAATACAATTTTTTTCATATCCTTTTCTATAACTAACTTAGATGAAACAGATGAATGTGTTATGATACAAACTGGTTTTGCATCATTTACTATATAAGTAACTCTATCTGCTGGGTATTCTGGATCTATTGGTAAATACGCTGCACCAGCCTTTAAGACTGCTAGCATACTAACTACCATTTCTATTGATCTAGGGAATACTAAAGCTACAAACTGATTTGGTCGTATTCCTTCTTCTACTAAATAATGTGCTAGTTCATTCGCTCGTTCATTTAGCTCTTTATACGTAAGGATTACACCGTCACAAGTAATCGCTAGTTTATTGGGATTTTTTTTCACTTGTTTTTCAAATGATATAGGCAGACTGATTAATTCATCGTCTTCCTTCGTTTCATTCCATTCCAATAAAACTTTATGATTTTCTTCAGGCAGAGTAATGTTTATTTTTCCAATCGACTCGTTTTTCTCATAATTATTTATTACTAATTCAAATAGATTCATAAATCTTTCTTTATGCAATGCTAGCTCCGCGTTATTATATACTTCAGGATTTGCATCAAAATGAATCATTATCTCATTTTGATCAAAACGTTTATATACATTTATCGATAAATCATCGACAGGTCCTGCTGATAAGTTATGCGTAATACCACGATTTCCAGCAAAATTAAGCCCGTAATCAAAAGGCATAACATTCACTAACGGTCCAAACAACCTTTGATTTTCACCTAGTAACTTTAAATCTCTTCTTAATTCCTCATGACGGTATTTATAATGGCGACGGACATCTCGGATTTCTTTAGAAACTTGCTGCAATAATTCCGCAAGAGTTATATTTGGAGTTACTGTAATACGAAGTGGAACTAAATTCATTACCATACTTGGTGTATGAATAGATACAGAACCTAGACGTCCCATCATCGGTAGACCTAAAACAATATCATTTTCACCTGTTAATTTATGCATATAAATACTTGTTACAGCCACAATGAATTCCGGCCAACTTGTTAACGAAATATTGATATCTTCTAGTAAAGTTTTCGTGCTAGAACTAGATAAATAAGCTGTTTCTCGTGAAAATCCATTTGATGTTCTCGGTGCTCGTTCTGCCAAACTTACAACTTCTGGGGCATCTGCAAACTTTTCTAACCAAAAAGTACGATCTTCCTGAAATTGTTTAGACTCACGATACTCAATATCTTCTTGCACGACTTTTGCAAGAGAACCAAATGGTTTTTCATTCTTGTTTGTTTCTTCTATAAGTGATGTATACTCATTCGCTACTTTTTGGCTAAGAAGTGAAAATCCATAGCCATCCATCACAATGTGATGGATGCGCTGATACCAAAAGAAACGATTATTTTCAACTTGAATAAGTGCCTCAGTAAATAAAGTATCTTTTTTCAAATCGACTGGCATAGATAAATCATTTTTCATCCATACTTTAGCAGCTTCTTCAGGATTTTCTTCTTTACGAACGTCAATAAAATGCATATGAAACTGTGATTCTTCAATAACTTGCCATGGGCCAATTTCATCCTCTTCGAAGCGAACATGAAGTGCTTCTGTTTCCATTACAACTTTACGTACAGCTAATTCAAAAATGTCTTGATGAATATTTCCGTTTATTTCTACATATTCCCCAGTATTATAAATTGGATTAAGCGGATCTAATTGTTGCGCAAACCACATACCAGACTGCGCAGATGATAACGAATGACGAATCTTTTGACTGTTAGGCATTCTTTACTACCCCTTTATTATGTAGTCTATTTGTTACAGCACCTGTGCTGTTTGTGAAGATAGTAAACTGTACCAACCTGTAACAGTTGGACGTTCTGCTAAATCTGCAAAAGTGATTTCTTTCCCTTCACGACGCCACTTCTCTACTAAACTCATAATTCTGACCGAATCAAGCCCTCTATTTAATAAGTCCTCATCAATATCAATACTCTCTACTGGCTCACGAAGTAGTTGTGCAACTAGTTCATGCACTTCCTGTATAGTGATTCCTTCACCCTCATCACCTTTTACACTTTGTAAATCTTTTAACAGTAGGTTTGTTGATATCGTTACTGCACATCTATTAGATGCATACTCCAATGCTTGTTTATGATGCTCTAGTGAAAAATCAGCAACTGCATCTGCTACAAAGAACGGCTCTATACCATCCATAAATGCTTCACAAGCTGTTAAAAGACAGCCAATATGCGCATAAATACCGCAAATAATGAGTTGATCTCTTCCTTGTTCATTTAAAATTTCTAATAGATTTGTCTTTTTAAATGCACTATATCTCCATTTTGTTAGGAATATATCATCTTCATCAGGAGTAAGTTCATCAACAATTTTCTTTTTATCTGGTCCAGCAGGTATACCGTCACCCCAAAAGTCTTGTAATAAACCTCGTTGTTCTAACGTTTGCCCACCAGGTTGTGCTGTATAAACAACTGGTATACCAAGTTCCTTACATTTTTCTCTTATCATTTTAATATTTGAAACAAGTTCTACTTTTGGTGATTCTTTATCGCTATATGCATCAAGAAAATATTCTTGCATGTCATGAATTAAAAGTACTGCACGTTTCGGATCTGGTGTCCAATTCACTTTATTTTTCGGTAGTTCTGATTCAATTGGCATTTTATATACTGAAATAGATGGAATAGCCATCTAATCACTTCCTTCCGGTTTTTATTATTGTTTTACTGTAATAAGTTTTTCAGCAATGACTTTACGTAGTTCTTTTTTGCTGACTTTTCCGACTCCTGTTTGCGGAAATGATTCAATAAATTCAATTCGATCTGGAATTTTATAAGCCGCTATACCACGTTCTCTTAAAAACATTTTTAATTCACTTACTGCCGGAACTTGTCCGCGAGCTATAACAAAAGCACAGGTGCGTTCACCTAAATAATCGTCAGGCATAGATACAATTGCTACGTCATGGACCGCATCGTGTGCTAATAGATGATTTTCAACTTCTTCTGCAGCAACTTTCTCACCACCACGGTTAATTTGATCTTTATCTCTTCCTTCTACAATGATGTATCCTTGTTCATTTACTTTTACAAGATCACCTGTGCGATAAAATCCATCCTTTGTAAATGATCGTGCATTATGCTCTTCGGCTTTATAGTAACCACGAATTGTATATGGACCTCGTGTTAATAAACTACCTACTTCGCCCGGTTGTACATCGTTGTCATTTTCATCAACAACTCGTACTTCATCGAGTGCAGACATTGGTCTACCTTGTGTATGAATAATAATTTCTTCCGGATCGTCTAATCTTGTATAGTTCACTAATCCTTCCGCCATACCGAATACTTGCTGTAACGTACATCCAAATGTAGGGCGTATACGTCTTGCTACCTCAGCACTAAACTTAGCACCACCTACTTGAATAACCTCTAGGCTCGATAAATCGGTATTACGAGAAGATGCAGCATCAAGCCAAATCATTGCTAATGGCGGAACGAGCGCTGTAATTGTAACTTTTTCTTTTTCGATAAGAGCAAATGCCTCATCTGGACTACCACCAGTTGCCAATACCACTTTTCCACCCGCATAGAAAGTTCCAAATGTCCCTGGAGAACTCATTGGGTAATTGTGTGCTACTGGAAGAACTGCCATATAGACGCTTTCTGCATTCAAATTACAAATTTTAGCGCTAACACGTAAACTATAAATATAGTCATCATGTGTTCTAGGAATTAATTTAGAAAGACCTGTTGTGCCTCCTGATAATTGGAGAAACGCAACATCACTTGGCTGAACTTCTGGTAATGAGACGGGATCCATATACAGATCATTTATGTTCACAAACTCTTCTTCTTCTCCCACTACAATTACATGTTGTAAATTTGGCACTTTCTCTTTCACTTCTCTTGCTAGTTTTCGATAATCAAAACCGAGAGCCTTATCTGAAATAACGTAAGCGCTCGCCTCGCCAAAATCACAAAAATAACTAATTTCACTGCTTCGATGTGACGGCAGTGCAAAGACAGGAAGCGCTCCAATTCGAAATAGTGCAAAACATATTTCGAAAAACTCGATAATGTTAGGTAACTGGATTACAACTCTGTCCTCTTTCTTTATTCCTAAACTCAGTAAACCTGCTGCTAAACGATCTACCTTTTTATTAAGTTCACTATATGTTATATGCTTCTTACCACTTACAACCGCGATTTGATCTCCATATTTCTCAGCCCGCTCTCTTAACACTCCTCCAAATGTTTCACCAAGCCAACATCCTTCTTCTCGGTAACGATCGGCAAATTCTTTTGGCCATTCTGTATAACCTACTAGCATTCTTTCTTCCCCCTATTTTTCATTAAGTGAACTATCTCTTAACCCTAAAGCTTTTAGCATTGTTTGGAACTTAGCTGATGTTTCTGCTAACTCATCTTCTGGTTTTGACTCAGCAACAACTCCAGCTCCTGCATATAAACGCAGTGTATTTTCTTGTACTTCAGCACAACGAATTGTAACAATCCATTCTCCATCTCCATTTAAATCGCTCCATCCTAGCATTCCTGTAAAGAACTCGCGGTCAAATGGCTCAATATGCTGTATAGCCTCTCTTGCTTTTTCCATCGGAGTTCCGCAAACTGCTGGCGTAGGATGAAGGGCAATTGCTAATTGTAAAGAAGAAGTATTTGGATCCTTCAGTTCACCTTTCACTTCTGTAGACAAATGCCACATCGCTTCACTATGAATAACTGATGGCTTTTCTGGAACATGTAATGTATGACAATACGGACGAAGTGCAGCGGCAACCGCTTCCACTACTACCGCATGTTCATGTAAATCTTTTGGAGAAGAAAGTAATTCCTCTGCTCTTCTTTTATCTTCTACTGGATCCTCACTACGTGGCCTTGAACCAGCTAACGGGTTAGAAATAACTTGCATACCATTACGTGAAACAAGTAATTCAGGACTTGCTCCAATTAGCGTCTTACTGTTCTCTTTTTCATCTTTCGGTAAATTCACAGCAAATGTATAACCATGCTTATTATGCTCTGCTAATTCTCGCAGAAGTTTTTGCTTATCAATCTTTTCCGAAGATTTAACATCTAACGATCTAGATAGAACGATTTTCTTTAAATCACCGTCCTGTATTTTTTTAATTCCTTGCTTCACACCATTCATATAAACTTCAGGGTCTGGCATTGGCGTCATTTCAAATGTTACGTTCTCATTTGTTTCAAGCTGATTTGTTGTATCCAATTGTAAACGCTCAGAAATCCTACTATATTCTGGTACGATAAGTTGGACTTCTTTTCTACGATCGAATGGCAAAGCACCCACAACGATAGGATTTGGATTTCCAGCTTGTTTCGCATTACTTAATGTCGCTTGCACAAGCTCTGGGAAATTTTCAATTTCACGATGCTTTACTGTAGTAAACTCTCCTTCTGCTAATATCGTTCGAGTTGGTGAAGCGAAAAAGAATGAAGATTCAGTCTTATAATCTTCTAAAAGTTTTTCTGACAATTCCTTTACAGCTATATGTTCATTCATAATATAATAACCTCCTGAATTTTGATTAAACTCCTAACGTAGCACCGCCATCGACACATAAATTGTGCATTGTAATATGACTTGCTCTATCTGAGGCTAAAAATAACACGGCTTCAGCAACTTCTGAAGGTTGTGCAATTTTTTGTAATGGAATTCCGAGTCTATATGTATTTTGAGAACCAACAATTATATTTTTAGCTCCATTCTCATCAGCCCATAGTAATCTTTGCATCTCAGTTTCAGTAGAACCTGGAGAAACTAAGTTGCAGCGTATATTGTATGCCGCAAGCTCTAGTCCTAAACATTTCATAAACATCGTCGTTGCAGCCTTTGACGCAGCATACGCAGCCATCTCCATTCTCGGCGTATTTGCCGCATTTGAACCGACTGTAACAATTGCCCCTGATTTTCTTAACATCATATTTTTACTTACCGCTCGGGACATATTGAAAACCCCTGTAGTATTTACAGAGAATGTTTTATTCCAATCTTCATCACTTAACGAATGAATTGGTCCCATACGTAAAACCCCTGCAACATTTATTAAAATATCTATTGGCGCTATTTCATTTGCAATATGATTTACCATGTCTTCAACAGCAGCGCTATTACTCACATCTAAACGAAACGTTTTCATACGTGTTTTATTTAATTCATTTTGATTTAAGAGTACATTTAACCCCTCTTCATTTTGATCAACCGCAATAACTGTGGCTCCTCTTTCTAAAAACATTTTGGCAACAACACTGCCTATGCCTTGTGCTGCACCTGTTACTAAAACTGTTTGCCCATCAAATTCCCCTAAGTTCATTTTCTCTATCCTTTCACATAAACATTAATTTCATTAAGTAACATAAATGATATTGATTTTCATTATCAGTCATGTTGTAAAAAATAATACACTTACTAAACTAATTGGTCAAGTGCGCATTACTTTAAAATCCATTTTATTGATAATGTTTTTCATTTACTATCTTACACCGAAATGATAATGTTTCTCAATAAACTTGTCAATCTTTTTTTATTTTTCAGATAAAGTATTTTAATGCTTCTTAATAAAATCATACCTAAACGCATTAAATGTACTTATATTATAAATAAAATTCAAACTCCTCTTTTTAAAATTGAAGAAGATAAACTAGAGATACGTTCATTTACAATGCTTTATGAAAAACTCAAGTATATATTTTCTCAATATTTTTCTGAAAATATATCTTACAAATACTAATGAATGTCTTCTTTATCATTTAAGATTTAATATATATTTCGAATATGATGTATCAATTTATTATATTCCAAATGGGTATTCCACTCACTTTTACATCTATAAAAATCACAAAAGTAATTTAACCTTGTTAAAATAACTCATAAAAAAGCATCCTAATTAATAGAATAGGATGCTTTTTCGTAATCATAGTGTTATAGAAGATTTGTATACTTATGCTACGCTGCGATACTCTTCTTCTTGTTCTTTTTTCTGTTTAGGTGCTTGAATTAAAATTGCGATAATGAATGACACGACACATAATACACCGATCACCATGAACGTTGGTTTGAATCCACCTAGAAGTGCACCGATAAAGGAACCTGCAAGCGCCCCAAATCCAAATCCTTGATACACAATTCCGTAGTTCTTACTATGGTTTTTCATACCGAAGAAATCACCAACAATAGCTGGGAAAATAGTGATATTTCCACCAAAGCAAAACGCTACACTTGCTACACATACGAAGTAAATACCATAATTTAAATCTACAAAACTTAGAACTAAGACTGAACTCGCCATAACAACAAAAGTACCAGTAACGATTTTTAAACGCCCAATTTTATCCGATAACGGTCCTAAAATGATACGACCTAATGTATTGAAGATTGCAACCATAGCCACCGCATTAGCTGCTGTTGCTGCGCTAAGTCCTACAAGTTGAACACCAATGTCTTTTACCATACCAATTAAGTATAAGCCACTCATACATGATGTAAATAACATGATAAATAATAAGTATACTTGTTTTGTGCCTAACATTTCTTTCGTTGTGTATTCCTTAGTTTTTGTTTCATGAACTGCTCCTTGATCTGCAGCTTGATGGATTAAACAAGCACCAATTACAATCATAGCTGTAACAATTAAACCCCAGTATATAAATGCTTGCGATACACCAACTGATTCAATCAACTGTGCGTTAACGTATTTAAAGATTAAGCTACCTGAACCATATGCAGAGACAGAAATACCAGCAATTAAACCTTTACGCTCTGGAAACCACTTTATTAAATTTGATAGTGAAGTGATATATGCTGTACCATCTGCATAACCTACAACAACTCCTGCTAGTACATAAAGCAATATTAATGAAGAAGCTTGTGAACTAAGTATTAACCCTAGTCCTAATGCTAATCCAGCTATCATAATAAGTTTACGAAGTCCCCATTTTTCTTGCAATTTACTCGCAAATAAAGTTGAAAATGCTAAAGAAAGACTAGTAATTGAGAAAGTTATCGCAACAGCGTTAAGACTCCAACCGTATTTACTAACTAAAGGCTGATTGAATAAACTCCATGTATATATCGTCCCAAGCCCCATTTGTACTATAACTGTGCCAAGGACAACAAACCATGGATTAACAGTTGATTTTTTCATACCTTTCCGCCTCCTCTTTCTATTTCAATGCTATTCGCTAAATTTACTTTTTTTATGTTCATTTTGGTCACCTCTTTTGATTTGACACCTTCATTGTATAAGATGTTTTCGTTTATGTAAGCACTTACAATGCAGAGCGTCAAAAACGTAGAATCAGTTACAAAAAACGAAGGATGAAATACAAAAACTACTTATTAAATACGTAACAGTTATTTAATAAGTAGTTTTTGTATAAGCTCGATTTACATTTATTTTTGAACTCTTTTTTAAAAAGTGAAACAATAAAACCGTCTCTTTACTATTTATTAAAGAGACGGTTTTATTAGCTCAATTCATAAGCCTGACTTTTTTTATACGTTTATAATTGTTTCTTCAAATGTAACAATTGGCTCTACAAATTCCATCATAATGAAAGCATTTTTAATACGTCTTGTTAAAACTTCTTTTAATTCTGCACACATTTCTTCTGTAAGTGATTTTACAAATACAAAGTTGTGATAATAAATCACACTCTTCTCTTTACTTAATGGGTTTAAAAACATCCCCTCTTTTGTAACGAGAGCATTAGAATGCCCCGATAAAGTTGAAAGAAACGTCTCTAAAATTTTTATTTCTCTTTTTGAAAACGATTCTTCACAAACTACTTTAATATTCATTTCTGTTATCATTTATATATTCCCCCAACCATTTTTTCACAAGGGGATACTATAATACTATTAAATTTTCACAAGACTCCCCTTGTCGTTCATAAAATTCACCAGAAAACTAAGTTGACTAACTTGTTTTTTCCCTTTATTCATATAAATCTCTCCTTTCGTATATATTACTTCTCCATTTGTAATTGATTACCTTTTTATATTAAAGTTTTTCTATGTTTTTAATTGGAATTCTACCAATTAGAGATCTTATTAATAAACGTATATTTTTCTTATACTCCTGAAAAAAACTTTACTTATCTACTTTACGTTTTGGGCTACATAGTGTCTGTTTTTTGAATAATTTGCTTCTCTGCAGTATTTACATAGAAATATTGTTTCGCTAATGCTGAAAACAATTTACTTATAATAAAGTGAAACTTTAATCAACCCTCACCAATCGGGCTTTTATGGGCAGCAGGGCCCCCATCTAACTTCTTTGCTTCCACTGAATTTTGAGGTGGGGGTCTTACTGCCCAGCAAATAGCGGGATAAACTTAAATAAAATATAACTTTTAACATAAGAGTACTTTATACTCTTCTATTAGAGAACAAATTTTTTCCCAATAAATAAAACTAAATATTCACTAATATATCTATCCGTGGTTTAATATATATAATAAAAAAATATTTCTGTCTTTAATGAGGAGGTACTATGAAAGCAAACGTAGGGGATACTATACTTTTTCAACGAAATAATTTAAAGATTACAGGATCTGTATTAAAACTTTATACTGAATCGGTCTTAGTTGAAATTACAAATGTAAGCGGTGGTACTTTTGAATTTGATCGAACAATTGTAAATCATAAAAACTATAAAGTTTTAAATACAAATACATAAAACAACACAAAATAGCCCCTGCTCAACAGCAGGGGCTATTTTATATAAAAATATTTCACTAGTTTATATACCCTAAAACATTAACAATCTTACTCGCTTTTAAATTGTTAATATGATAATAAATTTCTAAACCTCTTCTCTCTGCTCGTAACACTTTACCCTTCATTTTTGATAAATGTTGTGAAACAGTAGATTGCGGAATATTCAGTAACTCTGTTAATTGTGTTACATTACAAGTTTTTCTCGTACTTAATTCATTTACAATTTGCAGTCTGATTGGATGCGCCATAATTTTTAAAATATCTACATCTTCTTCTGAAACTAAAGTTTTTCTCATTTCACTCGTATATGTTGTCATAAGACATTCCCCTTTTATATGAATTCCATATTCATAAGATCTATTTCCAAATTTTTTAAAACCCTTGATTAAAACTTTCATATAGAAATAAAAGGATTTTAAATTTTTGAAAACAGAACTTACATTCACTTTATTTATTTATTTATTTGGTACATATACATAATACAATGTTAATATGTGCTCTATGTGAAGTTCACATAAATTTGTGATGAAGATTTACTTAGCCACTCGCATCCTACTCATCTAATTACTCACTGCGTAAAATCATCAGTTATTTTAACACATTTTAGGCGTTTGTATATACTATTTATAAAGTGAAACTTTAATCAGTGGGGCTTTTGTTCATCCCCCACTGATTATCAGCCCTCACCAATCGGGCTTTTACGGGCAGCAGGGCCCCACCTAAATTCTTTGCTTCCCCTGAATTTTTAGATGTGGGTCTTACTGCACGGCAAATAGCGAGATAAAACAACTTTTATAAAGGGGGGATTCATATGCCTACAGCATTACAAGAAGAAGTCGAAGAAGCACGGGAAACATATGTCAGTCGTATCATCTTAGTTGGAGGATCGACTTTATTTTTAGTAGGCGGGGTTATATCGGCAATTTCAGCTTTTAAAGCTTATAATCGTTTGGAGAATACGCCGCCTTCTACAGATAATTCATAGATATTTTATAAAATAAAACGTCGCCTCTAATATGAAGAGACGACGTTTTATGATTCATACATATGACACTAAAAGTATCGATAGATTCCCTACTCCATTTTCTAAGCTTACTTCACCACAAACCTAGTCTGACTACACCCATCCTTCTGCTTCGTTACTTCTAATACAGCTGGCATTGCGTTTTTCAGCTCTTGTACGTGTGAAATGACACCGATAAATCGGCCTGATTTTTGTAAGTCAATTAAGGCGTCTACTGCTTTCGTTAATGATTCTTCATCTAATGAACCGAACCCTTCATCGATGAACATCGTTTCGATGGAAATACCACCTTCATATGCTTGAATGACATCTGCCATTCCTAGCGCTAGGCAAAGTGATGCATTAAATTTCTCTCCGCCGGATAGTGTTTTTACATCGCGTGTTTGGCCAGTATATGCATCGTACACATCTAAGCCTAATCCACTTTGACGATTTCTCTTTTCAACTCGTTCACTTCGTTTTAAATAAAATTGTCCGTTTGATAATTTACGTAATCGTTCGTTTGCAATTTGAACAATTTGTTCTAAATACTCAATTAAGATGTAACGTTCAAATGATATACGGCTCTCGTTATCACCTTTCATTACTTCATATAAGTCAACAAGTTCTTGGAAAGCTTTTTCTTCCTCATGAATTTGCTCATCAATACGTCTAATGTTTTCATGTAAATCAGAAATATATGTTACCGCATTTTGCGCACGTTGACGTTTTTCTTTAATGATATCGAGATTAATTTGTAATTCTGTTATGTGTTCACCTAACGCTGTAATATCCATATACTCTTTATCTTTTAATTCAGCTTGTAACTCTTCAATTTGTTTTGCAAGCACTTCAAGCGATGAATAATAACCTTGAATTTCTTTTTGTAACATTTCCATCTCGTGATCGCTTAATTTGGCTTCTTTATACGTGAATTCGTCTGTAAACCCGCTTTGTTCTAGCTCTTTCATAAAGCGTGCGAAAGTCTCTTCTTTCTTTAATTTTGCACTTTCAAATTGATTAGAAGCACCTTTTTGTTCTGCTTGAATACGTATATTTTCATTTTGCCAATGCTGATACGCTTCCTGCACTTTCTTCCATTCGTCCTCCATTAACCTAAGTTCCTGCATAGCTTGGTCAAACTGTGCTTTCCAAGCTTGTACTGTTTGTAAGTTTTCTGGAATATTTCGTTTATCATGTTCATATGACGTACGAAGTTGCATACACTCCATTTCTGTACGGTGCTGCATTGTTTCCACTTCTCGTTTTTGTTTCTGAAGTTCTTCTATTTTTTCTTCTACGCTTTTCATGTTCGCAGCAATCTGCTTACGTGTTTCTTCACTTGCTTTTAACGTATTAACGTCTGCAGCTAATTGTTTTCCTTTTTGAACAAGTGCACTATATGTTTCAGCTAATTTTTCCGAGTTGTAGCCGCGCTTCACAACTTCTTCTATCACTTGTTCATATTGTAGTCGATAGAAATTCCATTTCTCCTCTACTTGCACATGTAATTTTTCAGCAATGTTCTTCTTATCTCTTAAATCGTTTAACTCTTTTTCATCGATCGCATTACTTTGTTCTGTAGCTTTTTGCGGATGATTCGTACTACCACATACCGGACAAGATTCACCGTCATGTAAATGAAGAGCTAATATACCAGCTTGTTCACTTAACCAGCGGCGCTCCATGTTTTCATATGCACGAACTGCCACTTGCATTTTATTATTTGCCGCTTCTTTTTCTTGCTCGAATTTTTGTTTTTCTTGCCAAACATCATATGCTTGCTTTAAAACTTTTGCATCTTCTCGCATATTCGTTAGTTCTTCTACTTTAGCTACATATTGCTCAAGTGCTTGTTCTAATTGCTGCAATTCATCAGACATTCTCTGTTTTTTGTTTGTATGCTCTTCTAGTTGTTGATCTAACTTTTGCATACTTTCTTTTAATTTCCCTATTTGGATTTCGGTATTTTGTAAATTCAGCTTTCTCTCAGCTAATGATTCAATAATCGCTTGTAACTCTTCTAATCTTTGAACAAGTTTTTTAGCCTCTTCTCGCTCAGCTTCTTTATTCTTTACTACTTCATACTTCTCCTGAGCAAGTTCAAAGCTATTCATTATCTGTTCTTGTTTGACGCTTATCTGTTTTAACAAACTTTCAGCTTTCTGCTCATTTTCCATCGCTTCTTCATACCATTGTTCAAATGGTAATAAGCGCTTTGCTTGTTCCGCACGTTTAAAGGATTTTTCTTTCTTTTCAATTGCTGCACGGTTCTCTTGTAAAGTGTTATATTTCTCATT
>NZ_JAKUEU010000060.1:0-31361 GCF_022663075.1 Bacillus cereus group sp. BfR-BA-01441 | reverse complement strand
GTGGCAATGGTTCTGGCGGCAATGGCTCTCAAGGCGGCAATCGTGTTAAAGGTGATAGCAGTTCTCAAGGGGGTAATGGCTCTCAAGGTGGCAATCGTGTTAAAGGCGATAGCAATTCTCAGGAGGGCAACGGTTCTCAAGGGGGTAATGTAAAAGATAATACGAAAAAACAAGGTGATAAATTACCTAATACTGCAACGCATTATCCTATATCTATTTTAATGGGGCTTTCAACATTCCTAATTGGTATGTTACTGTTTATTCGTCGTAAAAACGTAAAATAAGAACAACATCCTTCCATCTAAAAAGTACATGAAATACTGTATAAAACTAAAAAGGACTTTGGATTACATTTTATTATGCAGCCCAAAGTCCTTTTATCACCTATCAGAAAAAGTATTAATACGCTTTTCCCCAATACACCATTTGTTTAGCTTCTTTACCACAACAAATACATTCTTCAGCTAAATGCTCTTGCTCAAAAGGCATACAACGTGAAGATACGCCAACTTCTTCTTTTAGTTTTTCTTCACAAGCTAATTCCCCGCACCACATTGCCTTAATAAAGCCTTGCTTTTCGTCAGCTATTTTTTTCATCTCTTCGAAATTTGTCGCAACATACGTATTCTCATCGCGAAATGCTTTTGCTTTATTAAATAAAGCAATATGAATTTCTTCAAGTAATGCTGGAATACGTTCTTCTAATTGATCCATTGGTACAAACTCTTTTTCCTTCGTATCTCTTCTTACAAGTACAACTTGATTCTTTTCAATATCTTTAGGGCCAACTTCTAATCGAATTGGAATCCCCTTCATTTCATACTCATTAAATTTCCAGCCTGGTGTTTTATTACTAGCATCTATTTTTACTCGTGCAACCTTTTGAATATGTGCTTGTAACTCTGTTGCTTTTGCTAAAACTCCTTCTTTATGCTGAGCAATTGGTACAATAACAACTTGCACTGGAGCGACTTTTGGTGGCATTACAAGTCCATTATTATCACTATGAACCATTATTAGCCCGCCTATCATTCTTGTTGATACACCCCAAGATGTTTGGTGCACATATTGCCACTTACCGTTACGATCTAAAAACTTAATATCAAATGCTTCTGAGAAATTCGTCCCAAAGTTATGAGAGGTTCCTGTTTGAAGTGCTTTTCCATCATGCATTAAACTTTCAATTGTATAAGTTGCCTTTGCTCCAGCAAACTTCTCTTTTTCTGTTTTTTGTCCTTTAATAACTGGTATTGCTAAATAATCCTCACAGAAAGAAGCATATAAGTTTAAAATATTTAATGTTTCAGCCTGCGATTCTTCTGCCGTTTCATGGATTGTATGACCCTCTTGCCATAAAAATTCAGTCGTACGAAGGAACGGCCTAGTTGTCTTCTCCCAACGAACTACTGAACACCACTGATTATATAACTTTGGCAAATCATTATAGGATTGCACAATTTTTGAAAAGTGCTCACAGAATAAAGTTTCAGATGTAGGACGTACACAAAGTCTTTCCGCTAACTTTTCATCTCCACCATGCGTAACCCATGCTACTTCAGGAGCAAATCCTTCAACATGATCCTTCTCTTTTTGCAATAAACTCTCTGGGATAAACATTGGCATATATACATTTTCATGGCCAGTTTCTTTTAACTTCTCATCCATCACCTTCTGCATATTCTCCCATAAGGCATAACCATACGGACGTAAAATCATGCATCCTTTTACACTTGAATAATCAACAAGTTCGGCTTTTTTTACAATATCGGTATACCACTGCGCAAAGTCCTCTTCCATCTTCGTAATGGCTTGCACTTGTTCTTTTGCCATAGTCAGTCTTCCTCCTTCTAGAAAATACAAAAAAGCCCGCGTCCCTAAATAGGGACCGAGCTTTGTCGGCGTTACCACCCTGATTCATGCACAAAAATTGCGCATGCTCTCTTTTTGATAACGGGAAATTCCCGCTGCATATGCAGAACTCAAAGGCAGGTTCCATATTGCCTTTTTAAGAATCTTTCAGCCTGACGGATTCTCTCTCTGCTAAAAAGGTTGAACATGTACTAGTCCTTTTTCATCGTTATAACGAAATAAATTTGTTGATTATCATAATACAAATTCTTTTTTAAAACAATAGCTAATTTTCTTATTTTTATATATTCTTTTCATTTTTTGCAGTTTTATACGTAGCTTTTCCACGTAATTTTCACAAGTTGATGTGCAATCATACCGATAAGTGTACCAAGTAGGACGAAGAAACCAATAAATCCATATCCCATTCCTTCCCACCCACCAATAACAATCATTGTAACGGGAAAGGACGCTAAGCAAAGAAGTATTAAACTAAGTGCAAATATAATATCGAACTGTTTGTCTGGAAACCGTTTCTTTAGTAAATATGAAATAGCAAATACAAGTATAATCGTGATTCCGCCAATGATGTAAAAGATACCAAATCCATCTAACCAATCCATAGTGTTTCCTCCTTCCATAGATTCCCTTATACTTAATTATATGTTTAATTTTTCTGAAAATAAATAATAAATTTTCACATAAAAATATATTTTTATTACTAGGTATTAATAGTAATATATAAGAATAGGTTTTATATAATCAGGAGGGAACTTTATGGATAAAGCATTAACAAACCATGTCATTATTTTATCATTCGACTGTTTATCAGCTTTAGATTTTCCTATACTACAAAAACTACCTCATTTCCAATCTCTAATAAAAAAGGGCACGGTTGTCGAAAAAGTAGAACCAATTTATCCTTCTGTAACATATCCAAGCCACTCAACAATCGTAACCGGTAATTACCCTAACAAGCACGGTGTTGTTAGCAATACGTTACTTCAACCAGGGCGTGAATCACCTGATTGGCATTGGTACCGAAAATCAATAAAAGGAACAACATTGTATGATGAAGCGCGCAAAGCAAATTTAACGACAGCTGCCCTTCTATGGCCTGTTACTGGAAGAGCGAACATCGATTACAATTTACCAGAAATTTTTCCAAATAGACCTTGGCAAAATCAAGTGTTAGTTTCCTTATTTAGCGGTAGCCCACTATACCAATTAGATTTAAATCGTCGTTTCGGCCATATAAGAAATGGTTTATCACAACCAGAGCTGGATGATTTCGTCCTCGCCTCTGCTGTGCATACAATCCAGACGAAAAAGCCTAATATCATGTTCGTACATTTCACCGATCTAGACACACAAAGACACTATCACGGCTTTGAATCTAACGAAACAATAGCTGCTATCCAGAGACACGACGAACGTCTAGGGAAAATTATTCAAGCACTAAAAGAAAGTGACTTATACGAAGAAAGTACAATTATTGCCCTTGGTGATCATAGCGCTTTAAGTGAAAACAAATCCATACAATTAAATGTGCTATTCCATCAAAGAGGACTTATATCTCTTAATAAAAAAAGAAAATTAGTAGACTGGAAAGCCTATTGCCAAAGTTGCGACGGCTCTGCCTATGTATATGTAAAGGACAAAAATGATACGGATACAATTCGGGAGGTACAACTACTCCTTGAAGAACTACTTCAAAATAAACAAAACGGAATTGAATTTATACTTCATGATGAAGCTGCGAAAGACTGCGGTGCAGACGGTAATTGTTTATTCATGTTAGAAGCACGAGAAGGGTATTATTTCACTGAAAACTATACAGGAGATTTTATAAAAGAAATTACCGAAAAAGATGTTACGCCCAGTAAAAAATATACATTTGGTACGCATGGATACTCTCCAACAAAACCTAACTATGAAACAATTTTTATAGCTGCTGGGAAAGGGATAAAAAGCGGCATTACCATACCGTATATGAGACTTATTGATGAGGGCCCAACTATCGCTAGACTACTCGGTTTACACTTAGGTGAAACAGACGGAGCAATTGTAGAGGATTTACTCCAATTGTAAAGAACAGTGTATATATGTAAAAGTTATGTAAAATTCATCACTGTTTCTCTTTTTATAATTTTTATTTTTGTACACTGTTAGTAAAACAAATTTAAGGGGGAACATTATATGAAAAAAATGTCCAGACAAGAAAAAAGCTGGATATTATACGATTGGGCGAACTCTGTATACTCGCTCGTCATTACAACTGCATTATTTCCAATTTACTTTAAAGCAGCTGCAAAAGAAGCTGGACTATCTGGGGCAACTTCAACAGCATATTGGGGATATGCAAACTCATTCGCAACACTTTTAATTTCTATACTTGCTCCTATTCTTGGCACAGTTGCTGATTATAAAGGATTTAAAAAACGTTTTTTCACATTCTTCTTTGGACTCGGTATCGTATTTACAAGTATGTTAGCAGTCGTTCCAACCTCTCAGTGGTACTTATTGCTAGGGTGCTATATGCTCGCCTTAATCGGCTTTGCTGGAGCAAACATTTTCTATGATGCATTTTTAGTAGACGTCACTTCTGAAGATAGAATGGACCGAATTTCTACAAGAGGATTTGCATTGGGTTATATCGGGAGTACAATTCCTTTTATCGGTTGTATCGCTCTTATTATTCTTTCCCAAAAAGGAACTATTCCCTTATCGGTCGGCATTGCTAGTCAAATTTCCTTTGCAATAACAGCTCTTTGGTGGGGATTATTTACAATTCCAATGCTAAAAAACGTAGAGCAAACACACTATATTGAGCGTCATCCAAGACCTATTAGAATGAGCTTCAAACGTCTTGCTGATACTTTTAAAAATATTAAAGAATATAAAACTGTATTTATGTTTCTAATCGCTTACTTTTTCTATATTGACGGAGTCGACACAATTATTACTATGTCTACCGCTTACGGAACCGATCTCGGTATTAGTGCAACGAATCTATTAATCATATTATTTGTAACACAAATTGTCGCTTGTCCATTTGCTTTACTATACGGAAAATTATCTGAAACATTTACTGGTAAAAAAATGTTATATGTCGGTATCATTATTTATATCATTATTTGCACATATGCTTATTTTTTAAAAACGACACTTGATTTTTGGATTTTAGCAATGTTAGTTGCTACATCTCAAGGTGGTATTCAAGCACTAAGTCGTTCATACTTTGCAAAACTAGTACCTAAAGAATCTGCTAATGAATTCTTCGGATTTTATAATATATTTGGCAAGTTTGCCGCAATTATGGGTCCGGTATTAGTCGGTGTTACAACCCAATTAACAGGAAAAACAAACGCTGGTGTTCTTAGTATTATTGTTCTGTTTATTATCGGAGGATTTTTACTAACTAGAGTTCCAGAAAATAATACATCCGTTACACCACCTAGTCCAAAGACTAAAACGCTATAAGAAAAGATCCTCTTCTCATAAGAAGAGGATCTTTTTTATTTTTAAAGGTGCGACTTATAATGAACGACTCTACTGCTTGTACAAAAATAATTTATCAACAGTTGTTCCTAATACTTCAGCTAAACGGAATGCTAACGCTAAACTTGGATCATATTTATTATTCTCAATTGCATTTATCGTTTGTCTAGAAACTTTACATTTATCAGCTAATGCGCCTTGTGAAATATTATTTTCAGTGCGTAATTCATAGATTTGATTTTTCACACCATTGCTCCTAACCTGTAAAATCGTTTTTACAACATCAGTATATAATTGGCTCATATAGTTGTCAAAAGTTCCTCAAAGAAAAAGGGAGCAATATTGCTCCCTTACAATAGTTATTTCGAAGCTAACGAATTTGTTAGTGCCTCTTTATTAGCAACATCTTCTTTTTTTATTTGCATACGTAGAACTGGCCCTATCGCTAATAAAATAAGTGCCATTGCTATACAAAACACAGTAACTAGTGAAGTTAGTTCCTTTAATCCTCCAGCTAGTGAAGTTCCAATTAGCATTGCCCCCATAAACAGTGGTAAAATCGTCCCATTTACTCTTCCAACCATATTTTCTGGTACAAGTTGAATCATAAGCGTACCGACAACAATATTAACACAAGCTAAACAAATACCTGTTCCAAACCTCATGAAACTAGTAATCCAAAATGATGTAGATAGCCCTTCTACTAAAAATGACATTGCTAATATGCCCATACCGAATACAAACATTTTTTTCGGATTCACTTTTGAAGCGAAAATTGCAGCAACAATACCACCAATTAACATACCTATTCCATCAGCTGCAGCTAAATATTGAACTGCTTCCTTTTCCATTCCAAGGCGTTCTATTACAAGAAACACCTCTAATGGAGTTGTTAATCCAACAGCTAAGCCTATAATGGTGAAAGTAATCGTAATCATACGTAAATTTTTCGTATGAAGAACATACTTCCAACCTTCTTTTATATCATTTTTTAATGAATCTCTCGCCACTTGCTCTTTTTCAACCCATTTTGGTAAAAATGAAAGGGCGATAGCAGATAACAAAAATAAAATGATTAAGCTATATAGTGACGTAAATAAACCAAGTTGTGTATACACAAGCGATCCTACCACTGGTCCAAAAATCAGAAATAATGACTGTAATGTTTGGTTAAATGCAATCGCATTTGCTATCTCTTCTTCTTTTACATAGCGCTTAAATATACGCGAAGATGAGGGCTGAGAAAACTGACCTACAATCGCGGAAATGAGTGTCGCAAAAAATATAGCCTGCCAATAATCCAGCTTTAACAACAGGACAATTCCTATAATAGACAGTACACTCAACACATCTCCAGCGACCATTGTTCTTTTCGGATTCCAGCGATCAGCTAGCGCACCACCGATAAACGAGAAAATAAAAATAGGTGCATACTCCATGACAGATAATAGAGACACTGAAACTGGATCATTATTTGTCCGCTCCATTATGAAATATAAAAGAGCCATATTTCTGATCCAAATTGCAAATTGTTGTAAAATATCAGATGCCATAACGAGCATAAATGCTCGGTTTTTAAATAAAGCGTTCATTTTCATTCCCCTTTCACAAACCGACCGTTCAGTCTAATTTATTTTGTAAGAAAAGCAACTGACCTATTATTCAGCTGCCATTCCTTTTAACAATACATCTATTGCCTTTTTATAAATACGCTTCAACTCTTTATAATCTAGCTCGTAGTAAAGTACTCCAAGCCCTGATAATAATCCATTCACAATATACATAAGATCACGAGTATTATCTTCACGGAACTCTCCAGAATGTATACCTGCTTCAATTAATTTCTCAAACATAACATATGATTCTCTAGTTAAAGCTAATAGTTCCTCCAAAATCTCTTTACTTACAACTTGACTCATAGAGAATTCCTCTATGGCATTTGAAATTGGTTGCTGTATGTCCTCTACATGATATTCCGCGAGACCATATAGTTTTTCAGTACTAGTGCTATACAACTTCTCTTTTTCATTCCATTTTTCAAGCCAATCATACGTATGCTGTTTCACTACAAATAAAAATAATTCTTCTTTACTTTTAAAGTGATAATAAATACTTCCTTTACTTCGCTCTGTAATTTCACAAATCTCTTCCATAGATGTAGCTGCGTAGCCCTTCTGTGAAAATAGACTTTCTGCTTTGTATGCAATTTCTTTCTTTATCTCTTCTGCGCTTCTTCTCATATTCACACCTCTTTAAACCGACCGTTCAGTCTAATAATAACAAATCAAAAACCTCTATCGCAAGAGGCTATATTCCTTATTTAAGAAAACGTACTTTCAAACCAAGTTCGAATCATATGTATTGTTCCAAATTTAAATGCTAATTTAACAAGAAATACGCCTCCCGCAGCTAATAAAAATAACACTACTTTCCCCTTATTTTTCACTTTCGGTTCCCTTTTCATTTCCATTCCCCTTAGTATGTTAAAAATATTAATCAAACGTTTGTTTAACTGTGTTTATGTATATGTAAGCCGACTAATCAAACGTTTGTTTAAAAAGAAATACGCCTATATAAGGCGCATTTTCATCAATCCCCACCGCCACCGCAGCTTCCTCCGCTATCTCCCCCAAAAGAGCCTCCACAATCATGTGAACCGCCATCATGCGAGCTATCATTATCCGATCCAGCAAAGAAAAATAATGGTGATGAGCTGTTAGATGAATTATGTATGTTATTTTGTTTCGCCAAGTTCACCTTCTTTTTGTTCGATCGAACTGCTGTTACGATTATTCCAACTACAACAAATAATAGTATGACAATAATAAATCCCATATAAAAGCCTCCCCTATTCCTCGAATAATTGAATGATTCTCTCTAGATTTTCAAGTGAAATGAAGCGTGATTCACGAAGAATTTCTTTTCCATTATGAAATAATAAAATTGTTGGCCCTGTAAATACTCCATATCGCCCCGCAATCTCTTGCATGTCTTGTAGTAATATTTCTATTTTCTCTACGTAATCATAATTCTCTAATACGCAATTTACTTTTCTTAGCATAACATCACAAACACCACAATTTTCCGTTTTAATAAACAGAAGTACCAATTGTTGTTCTTCGATATAGGTCGCTAATTCTTCTATCGTTTTAAATGTAGTCATATTATCCCTCTTAGCGTAATTTACGAAATACTTTTTCTTGATACATACGAAAAGCTGAACTATCTTTAATCTTTCTCTTTTCCATTACCTGCTGAAAACGAAGCGTTTTTACTGTTAACTCTTCTCTTAATTTCTTTCTCTCTTCTTCATCATAACAGCAAGCAATCAGATCCTCTATTTTTAATATATCTTTTTGTAGTTCCATTTCTGATGGAATCATTCCCGCATTTTTTAAAATTTTATAACTCATTCTAAGTTCTGGAGGTACCATTGAAAAATCTTCTAATTGTAGTGGTTTTCCTTTTCCCGGAAGATAATCAAGATCACCGTTCCGTATTGCTTTTCGAATTTTTTCTTCAGCAATGTTCAAAAACACATCCACACTATTCCCTCCTTTACATATTTTTACTATTATTTTACATGATATTTCCTTATCTTTCTACGTCTTTAATAATTGGCTCCATACAATTTTTTCTCAAATTTATTTATAATGAGCTATTTCCTCCCATACCGATCTTTCGTTTTCATATATAGTTTGTATTCAAGCCTTTTTGTATTGAGAAAGTCTTTTACAACTGAATAAAGCGTTTACACTAAATCTTACATTTGTTACGATTTAATCACCCCCAGCTCCCTTGTATAGACTTCGTGATGTCTGATCATTTTATCTAGACGTTTCATACGTCTAGATTCATTTTGATTTATTGGCGTATGCCTTTAAATATATCTTTTATTTTGAAAGGAGAAATGGCTATGAGGTCTCAAAAATTCACACTGCTATTACTATCTCTACTACTTTTCTTACCTCTTTTTCTCACAAATTTTATTACTCCAAATCTCGCATTAGCAGATTCACCAAAGCAAAATCAAAAAATTGTTGGGTACTTTCCTTCGTGGGGCGTTTACGGACGTAATTATCAAGTTGCTGACATTGATGCATCAAAACTTACTCACCTTAACTATGCTTTCGCGGATATTTGTTGGAATGGAAAACATGGAAACCCTTCTACTCATCCTGATAATCCAAATAAACAAACGTGGAACTGTAAAGAATCTGGTGTACCATTGCAAAATAAAGAGGTTCCTAATGGTACTCTCGTACTCGGGGAACCATGGGCTGATGTTACCAAATCGTATCCTGGCTCAGGTACAACTTGGGAAGATTGCGATAAATATGCCCGTTGCGGAAATTTCGGAGAACTAAAACGATTAAAAGCTAAATATCCTCACTTAAAAACAATTATTTCCGTTGGTGGCTGGACTTGGTCTAACCGCTTTTCTGATATGGCCGCTGATGAAAAAACAAGAAAAGTATTTGCTGAATCTACAGTAGCTTTTCTTCGCGCATATGGGTTTGATGGCGTAGATTTAGACTGGGAATATCCGGGCGTTGAAACGATTCCTGGTGGTAGTTATCGTCCTGAAGATAAACAAAATTTCACTCTCCTTCTTCAAGACGTCCGAAATGCTTTGAATAAAGCAGGTACTGAAGATGGCAAACAATATTTACTAACAATCGCTTCAGGCGCAAGCCAACGCTACGCTGATCATACAGAGCTAAAGAAAATTTCTCAAATACTCGATTGGATTAATATTATGACATATGATTTCCACGGCGGATGGGAAGCTACTTCTAATCATAATGCAGCTCTATATAAGGATCCAAATGACCCAGCAGCAAATACGAATTTTTACGTAGATGGTGCTATAAATGTTTATACAAATGAAGGTGTTCCAGTCGATAAACTAGTATTAGGCGTACCCTTTTACGGACGTGGCTGGAAAAGTTGTGGCAAAGAAAATAACGGACAATATCAACCTTGCAAACCAGGTAGTGATGAGAAACTTGCTTCTAAAGGTACTTGGGATGATTATTCTACCGGTGACACAGGTGTGTATGATTACGGTGATTTAGCAGCCAATTACGTTAATAAAAATGGTTTTGTACGCTACTGGAATGACACAGCTAAAGTACCTTACTTATATAATGCGACTACAGGCACATTTATTAGCTACGATGACAATGAATCTATGAAATATAAAACAGACTATATAAAGACGAAGGGTTTAAGTGGAGCAATGTTTTGGGAACTAAGCGGGGATTGCCGTACAAGTCCAAAATATAGTTGTAGTGGTCCAAAATTACTTGATACGCTAGTAAAAGAATTACTTGGTGGACCTATTAGTCAAAAAGATACTGAGCCACCAACGAATGTTAAAAATATTGTAGTTACGAATAAAAATTCAAACTCAGTTCAATTAAACTGGACTGCATCTACTGATAACGTAGGAGTTACGGAATATGAAATTACTGCTGGAGAAGAGAAATGGAGTACAACAACAAATAGCATTACAATTAAAAACTTAAAACCTAATACGGAATACACATTTTCAATAATTGCCAAAGATGCTGCTGGAAATAAATCACAACCTACCGCTCTTACTGTCAAAACGGATGAAGCTAATACGACACCTCCTGATGGAAATGGTACTGCTACATTTTCAGTCACTTCGAATTGGGGCAGCGGTTATAACTTCTCGATTATAATCAAAAATAATGGAACGACTCCTATTAAAAATTGGAAATTAGAATTTGATTATAGCGGTAATTTAACACAAGTTTGGGATTCTAAAATTAGTAGTAAAACAAATAATCATTATGTAATTACGAATGCAGGATGGAATGGTGAAATTCCTCCTGGTGGATCTATTACAATTGGCGGTGCAGGAACAGGTAATCCTGCCGAACTTTTAAATACCGTCATTAGCGAAAACTAGACGTAATATCCATTAATTAATTCACTAAAGTTTGAATTTAGGTTTGAGCAATACCTCCTAAATTCAAACTTTTAATTTTACGAAAAATCAAAAATATCATAATAACCTATTATAATTATATTTAATTTCTAATATGAAGTTTATATGAAGTTCATTTGAATTTTACATGAATTTCCTTTAATTTCTATTGTCTTCCTATAATATCCATATTATCCTTTACATAAAGGAATTATTTTCATTCCATTTTGAACTATCTATATATATAAAGAAAGATAGTCACCTGTTAGGGAAAGGCTTTCGTATTATAAATATAACAAAAGAAAAAGCACGCTTATAAGCGCACCATAAGAGTGCTTCTTCATACAATTCTCATGTAAGAGTTCTCGAAAATCATGTTAATCACAAAGAAAAGGCATTAGCTCATAAAAGCTAATGCCTTTTCTTTATTCATATTGTTCAGTATTCCAATCTTCTATATTCCATACTTTTGTTATCTACGATTCATAGAAAGAAGGTTCATGTGAGACAATTAAAACCGTTCCTTTGTATTGTTGTAACGCTTCCTGTAAAGCCATCTTAGTTTCTACATCCAAATGATTAGTCGGTTCGTCTAAAATTAAAACATCAGCTTTTTCTATTTTTTCATATAAGGAGCTAACACACTTAAAATCTCTTCTTTATCCTTTTTTAATTCGAGTGATGTTAACATATCCATCGTTCTCGGCCTAGGTAATTTCACTTGTACCTCGCCAACTATTGACGCTGGTCTTTGAGATAAAATAAATACGCGATCTGAAAGCAAGATTGCCTCATCTAAGTCATGTGTCACCATAACGATTGTTTGCTTTTCTTGATGCCAAGAGTTTAAAAGCCAGCTATGTACTTCCATTTTTGTAAATGCATCTAATTTACCAAAAGGCTCATCCAGCAGCATAATTGGCTTTTCACATAAATATGTGCGCAGAAAACTAATTCTTTGACGCATACCACCAGATAATTCATCTGGATAATGGTCTGCATATTCATCTAGTTGGAACTGCTTTAATGCTTCCATTCCTTCTGTCAGCCTTTGTTTTTTCGGCTTTCCTTCAATTTCTAACGGAAGAACGATATTTTGCAAAGCTGATCGCCACTGTAGTAATAAATCTTGTTGTGGCATATAACTAACAACATCTTGCTCTTGTACTTGCTTATCGTTATACGTTACGTTCCCGCTTGTTGGTTTTTCAACATTTGCAATCATGTTTAATAATGTGCTTTTCCCGCAACCACTCGGTCCTACAAAGGAAACAAACTCTCCCTCTTGTATAGAGGCACTAATATTCTCTAATACATTCTTTCCGTCAAAAGATTTCACTATATTTTTTATTTGTAATCCGCTCATTTTTCACTTGGAAGGAATTCATTTGTAAAAGCATCTTTTACATCGATTTTCTTTTTAATAACTTTGTTGTCATATAAGAAATTCATGTAATTCGTCCAAATTTCTTCCTTCTGTACTCCCCATGCTTTAGCATCATCTTGATACTTCGTACTTAACCATTTTTGGCTTTCTTGAACTAAATCTTTATTTACATCTGGAACAGCTTTAATTAAAATATCAGCAGCCTCTCTCGGTTCCTTAATTGCAAAATTATAACCTTCTGTCGTTCCACTCATAAACTTTTTCACAAAGTCTTTATCTTGCTTCGTATGTTTTTCACTCGTAATAATAACAGGACTATAGAAATCAAGCGCTGGATCTAAGTCCTTCACCATAATCGTATTTAACTCTTTTCCTTGGCGCTTCGCTTCAATACCATCCCAACCGTAATAAATCCATTCGAAATCTGCATCACGACCGATTGATTTAAAGAAATCTGTTTGTCCTAAGATGATTTTTTCAACTTTATTAAAATCAGCTTGATGTTTATCCATAATCGTCTTTAATGTCGCTTCTTCCGCTGGTCCTCCCCAGCCGCCGTAACGTTTACCTTCAAAATCTTTCGGTGACGTCATATTATCTTTCTTAAGCGATGCAAACGCTGAAGTGTTATGCTGAATAATCGCTCCTACAGATACAACAGGAATTCCTTCCACACGAGCTAACGTTACATTTTCTTGTGCGCTTATTGCGAAGTCTGCTTTTCCTGATGCTATCATTTGCTCTGCTGTTACATTGTCACCTGGTTGAATAATTTCTACATCTAATCCTTGCTTTTTGTAATAATCTTTCGTTTGCGCTACATACAAGCCAGTATGATTCGTATTTGGAAACCAATCTAATACTACTTTTACTTTTTGATCTTTACTTGCACTTTCTTCTTTCTTCGCCGGATTACATCCAGCCACACCTACCGCTACTAAGGCAGCTAACATAACTTTCAAACCTTTTTTCATTTTCTGCCGTCCTTTCTATATATCCATGGTGCTGTTATTCTTGCCATAAACTCTACGATAAAATACAGGCATAATGTCACCATAACGATGATTGCTGCAACACCAAATACTCGGGCAGTCAAAAAGGATTTTGTAGCCCTCGTAAGCATAACGCCTAATCCTTCACTTGCACCGAGCCATTCTCCGATAATTGCCCCCATTACGCTATATGTAACTGCAATTTTTAAACCTGAGAAAAAGTATGGAAGCACTGCTGGAAATTTTACTTTCTGGTAAACTTGCCATTTTGTCGCCTTCATTGTTTGTAACAGTTTCAGCATGTTTTTATCTACTGTTTGAAAACCTTCTAAAATACTAAGCGCAATTGGGAAGAAACAAACGAGTATTACGACCATTACTTTCGGCAACATCCCATATCCAAACCAAATAATAAATAGCGGTGCAAGTACAACAATTGGAATTGTTTGCGAAATAACGAGCAATGGATTTATTAAAATACGAAATAACGGTATAACGTCCATAATAATTGCGATGCTCGTCCCCAATAAAATTGCAAAGAATAGTCCAATTATAACTTCCTGCAGTGTTTGCATCGTATTTGGTAATAGTAAATCTTTCATCCCAATTAATTCTTGAACAATGGCAGAAGGCTTTGGTAAAATCCACGGTTCGATTTTAAATAATGAAACAGATCCTTCCCATATCGCAATGAGAAGGATAAGCCAAATAGTTGTAATAAGTTTAGATTGCTTCTGGTTTTGCATATTCATCACGGTACTTCCAAACCTTTTCATCTATCGTTACACCAGTGCTTGGACGATAATGGATTTTAATAGAAGTAATCACTTCTTCTGCTCCAGCATCGACGCAAGCTTGTTGCGCACGTTTAACGACATCAAGAAGTACATCTAATTCTCCTTCCAAAGTTGTTTCCATTGCCCCTACTTCATAACGAACTCCCGATTGTTGCACAACTTCAATTGCTTTATCGACAACAGAATATACATCTTTCGTTTTTGCTTGTGGTACTACTGAAAATGACATTGTAACTTGTTGTGACATAATAAAATCCCCCTTATAAAAATAAATTTCAAAAATAAGAAAAGGCTTTCCTACTGCGTAGGAAAGCCTTGTATGCAAGTTATTACAGAATAACATATGCTACATCACTTTAAGTAACTCCCTACGCTGGCATTATCCAGATCAGGTTGAGGGTCGATGTTTACTTACATCCTCTCAGCCAATTGGCTCCCCGGTCCTTAATTCGTTTTCATTGTAGCATGATTTATTTTATTGAACAAACAAAAGCATGCATAATCATTTCATTATTTTTGGAAAATAACCAACTTTTTCACCATGAGCTAATAACTGCTGAATAAATTCTTTATTAATTGCTGGTACTATCAATTCTTTTTTCTTAATCCATTTATTCGTTCTACGCGTACCCATTACAATTTCAGATTGCTGCGCTCCATCTCCTGCAACTTGAGAAGCAATTAACTCTGCTATTACTTCATTTCCCTTCGCTAATGCAAGTCCGGTATTTACATATTCTGAAAGTGGAACCATTTCAAGATTGTATCCACACTCTCCAATTAGCTGTATAAATTGTTCAAACTCAATTTGATGTGGATGACAAATATGTAACGTCTCTCCTATAATTTGCGCATCTTGCAAATACGATACAATTGATTTACTAGCAAAATCAATTGGTGTGAAATCAACTTTCCACTTCACATTTGGTGCTTTCCCAATTAATAGCATTGTTTTAATAAGACGATAAAATGCGTTTCCTTCAATATTTTGTTGGAACGAACCTGTTTCTGAATGACATGCTAAATTACCTGCACGATAAATATTTCCGCGCAAACCATTTTTCATTGCTTCACGAACAATGTTTTCCGCTTGTAGTTTACTATTTGAATATACATTCTCTAAGTCTACACTGTAATTAAAATCACCAGTTTTCATGTATGTATCCCATTGATCTACCGCTAATTCTAACGGGATACCAATTGTAGAAATAAAATGGAATGTAGCACCTTTCTCCGCTAATGCTAGCATACGGCTAGTTCCTTGGACATTTATATTTTCAAATTGTTTTACATCCCCAAAATGTCTTACATCTGCACCGCAATGAATTATCGTATCCATCTTAGAACTGATGAACATAAATTCTTCTTCGCTCATCCCAAGATACTCTTCTCCCAGATCACCAGCTACGGCCTGTATACGCTGTAACCATTCTTCACATACATCATTAAAGTAGCCTGTTAATGTATCTATAATTCTTTGCTGCACATCTTTAGTTGGTCTTACTAAACAATAAATAGTAGCAGCTGTATCTCTCAACAATTCATATAATATGTGTGATCCTAAATAACCAGTAGCTCCTGTTAAAAAGACATTTGAAATCTGGTTTTCTTCCAAAACGTTTGCATACGTGATAGTATCTGGTTCGTGAATCACTTTATATTCACGAAATACTTCTTCTTTCTCTACTTTTACTTCTCGCTCAATTCGAGCTAATCCATATATCGTTCTTTCTTTAAAGAAATCTTGAATTGTTAAATGTGAGAAATCTTCTTTTAACAATGTTAAGACTCGTAATACTTTTAATGAATGTCCACCAATTGTAAAGAAATCATCATGCACTCCAACTTTTGAAATTCCTAATACTTCCGCCCAGGCGTTCGCTATTTGTTTTTCTGCTTTATTAGAAGGTGCAACATATTCTTGTAGACGAACCGGTTCATACTTTTCTTCTAACTGAGCTAACTTCTTAACATCAATCTTTTTATTAGGTGTAAGTGGTAATTCATTAATATAAATTAGTTTAGATGGCACCATATAATCTGGTAATTGCTCTTGTAACTGATAAACTAATTCTGGTATTTCTTTTTTATTTAAAGTTGTATAGAACGCGATTAAATATTGGCTACCTTCCTTACTCTTCTTAGCAAAAACAGCATTTTCTTTTATATTATGATTTTGAGAAATTTTACTTTGGATTTCGCCTAGTTCAATACGATGTCCTCTAATTTTTACTTGATCATCTTTCCGATGTAAAAACTCTATATTTCCATCCTCTAGCAACTTAACGATATCACCTGTTTTATATATATTAACTATAGGATTAAAAGGGTTCGGAATAAAAGCTTCAATTGTTTTATTAGGCTTATTAAAATACCCTTTTGCTAATCCCACTGAATCTATATATAATTCACCAGGTACACCAATTGGACAAAGATTCATATTCTCATCCAAAATCATAACTTGATAATTAGCACATGGTTTACCAATGGGAATACTCGCAACATCCTCATTTAACTGACTAGGTATTTTATAGGTTGTCGTCACTACAGTACATTCTGTCGGTCCGTATACATTATGAATTTCAACATTTGTACCTATTCTTTCTCTCCACAATTTAATAACCTCTACAGGCAACATTTCACCGCCAATCGCAATTCTTTTTAGGGAAGCTAGCTTATATATATCTTCTTCTGCCAAATAAGTTGCTACTTGTCGAACAAAAATTGTTGCTAATGCCAAGATTGAAGTTGCTTTCACTTTATAGATTGCATTTGCAAATGCTTCTACAGACAATCGCTCTTCCTCTAATAGTACATATAAGTTTCCTCCACAGAATAAAGAAGCAAATGACTCCCATACAGAAGCATCGAAACTAAAGGAAGGAAATTGGGCAAATACATCCTCTTCTGTCAATTCATATTGCTTTTTCATCCAAGTATACAGATTAACGACGCCTCTATGTGCTAACATCGTTCCCTTTGGATTCCCTGTTGAACCAGATGTATAAATCATATAAGCTACATCATCACAATGAATAGACAACTTTACATCTATATCTTCATAAGTTTCACTATCATACATTGAAACTGTTTGAACCCCATCACATGTTATAGGCGTCTCTTTCATCAATATAACTTTCGCTTGGCTATCTTGAATAATGTACTGTATTCTACTTTCCGGATAATCTGGATCAATCGGAACATACGCTGCACCAGCTTTTAATATAGCTACCATACTTACTACTGTGTCTATGCTACGTTTCATAAATATTCCAACATAGTCTCCTAATTGGACGCCGTTTTTGATTAACATATGAGCTATTTGATTACTTTTTTTATTAAGCTCCTCATAAGTTAAAGTACCTTCCCTTGAAGATAAAGCTATACGATTTGGAAATTGAGTAACAGTATTATAGAACATATCGACGATACTTTTCTCAGGATATACTGCTGTCGTATCATTCACTTGACTATAAAGTGCCATCTCGGCCTCTGTAATAATATTAAAATTATTTATATGATTATTCTTATTTTGTGATTTATTAATTAAAACACCTTGTATTTGTTGTGCATAACGAGTAATTGTTGTCTCTTTCCAATTAACACTATTAAATATTATTTCTACACTTTGCATATTTTTACTAAATACAAATTGTAATGTATTCGTGTCTTGTAGCTCATAATATGTTTCGCCAATAATAATAGGTGACATTTCATATAATGTATTACCGTTTTGAAACTCTTCTATTTCTTCCTCATTCATTTCTTTAATTTGCTCCAGTTGCTCTTCAATCTGTAAATTCAAACTTTCATAGGAGAGAAAATTAGAAACTTCAATAGTAATCGGAAATAAACTTCCTCTTACATGATAAAGCACGACAATATGTTTTTCTTTAGAAATATGATATAACCACGTTGCAGTCGCTCCTATTAAATCTACAATGTGAGTCAAATTTGGAAACAGTTCCGTTTTCCTTTTTATCCTAAGTTCTGTTCCTTGCACATCTTTAGGTATTTTAATACTTCCTTCTACTTTTTCTAAAAATTCTTTTACCATCTCACTATAAGAAATTGCTAATTTCATATTTATGTAAATTCCTCTCTTAAATATAATAAAGGTGTGAAAATTCACACCTTTATTATCCCTTATTAAAGGGCAGATTCGTTCAATTCATAATCAGTAGCGGAGATACCCCCTTGATTAGAATTGAACTTTCTCCTTATTCGCTTTTAAACTCACCAATAAGCTCTTGTAATTCCTGAGAAAGCCAACTTAAAGAAGTCGCTAATTCTGCAATATCTTGTACTGATATTTCTTGCTCTTTCATGCTTTCTTCAACATTACTACTGCTGTTGGCATAAGTATTTGCAATATATGATAATTCATTTACGACTTGAACAATATTCTGGCTATTTTGTAAAATATCACTCGAATTACCAGAAACAGCTTTTACTTGATCTGTAACAGATTGCGCTGATTTTGAGATTTTTTCAAAGAAATCTCCGCTACTTTGAACAAGCGAAATTCCAGTTTCTACTTCTTTTGAACCTTTTTGCATGGAAACTACAGCATCTTCTGTCTCAGCTTGTGTTTCACCAATTAATTTCGCTATATCTTTAGCAGACGCTTCCGTCTGTTCTGCTAATTTTCGTACTTCATCAGCAACAACTGCAAACCCTCTTCCAGCTGCTCCAGCGCGTGAAGCCTCGATAGAAGCATTTAAAGCTAATAAATTTGTTTGATTTGAAATGCCTGTAATTACAGTTACGATATCACTAATTTCTTTTGACCTTGTTTCTAACGAATAAATGATGGATGATAAATCTTGTACTGCATTTTGAATTAAACTCATTTGATTAATAATTTGTCCAATCACTTCATTACCTTCAATTGAATGTTGCTCCATACCTTCAGAAGCAACCGCAACTTGTTTCGCAGCCCCAGTTATCTCTTCTACCTTATCTTCCATTCCATGTACAATCCCTAAACATTGTTGTACTGAAGTTTTTTGAGACTGTGCCCCTACTCTTAAACCTTCAATAGAACTTGCAATCTCTTGAACTGCCATACTGTTTTCCTCTGTACTCGCCGACAATTCTTGTGAAGAAGAAGAAACTTGCTCAGCAGTTTGCCTTACTTTATCTATAATCCCTTTAAACTTTTCAATCGTGTTATTGAAATAAACATTAATAATTCCAATATCATCTGGTCTTTCTTTTAATTTAATACTCAAGTCACCTTCGCCAATTTTACGTAACCCTTCTCGTAAATCTTTTAATGGAGCTAGCGAGTGACGCACGATAAAGAATTGAGTAATAGTCGCAATTGCTAATGAAATAATGATAAAGAGTAAACCCTGTATCATAAACTTCTCTTTTGTAATAGGAACAATGGAAGCATCTAAGTCAGCGGCAACAATTGCAATAATATTGTTTTCTCCATCTGTAATTGGTTCTAATATTGTCACCCACGAACCTATTTCATCTTCATATACTTCTGTCATTTGAGCCTTTTTCGTATCAATCACTTTATCGTATGCCTTCATCCAATGAGCGGGTTGTTCATAATAATCTCCCGGCTTTATAGGAAACGCATTTGTTAACTCTGTAGTCAAACCAACGAGTTGTAATTCTCGCTTTTCATTCGGCTTTGCTCCTGTAACATACGTTTGTCCAACGCTTTTCAATTCTTTTGATACTTCATCTAATTTCTCTGTTAACTTTTCTTTTTTCACTTTTTCGGCTGTAGGATCTTTCGCCATGTCTCTAACTAATTCTACATCCAGTTTTTTCAATACTATTTCTCCTGTTTCAATAGACTGCCTTTCAAATAAAGACATCATACTATTTTGAAACATATTGAAACTTAACGCACCCATACTTCCAACAAGTGTCAAAATAACTAATACGGTTAATAAGACGTTCTTTTGAAGGAACGATAACTTATGCCAATATTTTTTCATTAATATCCACCTTCCTTAACCAACACAAACAAAAAAACAAAATATATGGATATTTTGTTTGAAAATGTTTCTCAATATGTTCGAGAATAAAAAAAAGCCAATGTAAAAGCATTGGCCAAGACCAACCCTATCCGTCCGGTAACTGGCTAGCGTAGCCTTTCGACCTTAGCTCCTGTAGTTTTGCGTCCTCATGTTTCCATCAGTTTGCCTTTCTCGCTGAACGAGTTGAACGATATGGGAGTTCTATGAGAATTAATTTATTCTCTTTCAAAGATTACAACATATAAATCAAAATGTCTACTTATTTAGAGATATAAATACAAATTTTTAACGCATTGCTTTTTCAAAATAATTTCAAAAAGTACGTGAATGTTACTTTTTTTGTGTTATATAATAAAAAATGTATAAATAACAAGGATTTCTTCGGGTATTTATTTAATTTTCATTCAAATTAAACTATTCGAATATATCTTAACTAATGAATTTCGGAGGTAGTTTATCATGTTTTGGCTACAATTTCTTACCTTGTTACTCTGTATTTTTATTGGTGCACGCCTAGGCGGAGTTGGTTTAGGAGTAATGGGTGGAGTTGGTATGGCAATACTCGTTTTTGTCTTCCACCTACAACCAACCGCGCCTCCTATCGATGTAATGCTTATGATTTTGGCAGTAATTACAGCTGCTGGTGCTTTGCAAGCTGCTGGAGGAATGGACTATCTTGTTCATCTAGCTGAAAAGGCATTACGAAAAAATCCAAAGCGTATTACTTTTTTTGCTCCAATTGTTACTTATTTATTCACACTATGTGCAGGTACTGGTCACGTTGCCTATTCTGTACTTCCTGTTATTGCAGAAGTCTCTCGTGAATCAGGGATTAGACCGGAACGCCCAATGTCGATTGCCGTAATCGCTTCTCAACAAGCAATTACAGCTAGTCCAATTTCAGCTGCCACAGTTGCTCTTTTAGCAATGTTAGCTGACTATAAAATCACTTTATTAGATATTTTAAAAGTGAGTATTCCTTCCACTTTCATTGCTTGTATGTTAGCAGCATTCGTTGCTAGTAAGATGGGAAAAGAATTAAATGAAGACCCTGAATACTTAAAACGATTAAAAGAAGGAATGATTCCTAAGCTTGAAGAGAAAAAAGAATTTGTAGGTGTAAAGGGCGCAAAATTATCAGTTATCCTTTTCCTTGTAGGAACCTTCCTTGTTGTACTTCTTGGTTCATTTGAAGCACTTCGTCCAGGATGGATAGTTGATGGGAAGTTAGCCCGTCTTTCCATGCCGAATACAATTGAGATGGTTATGTTAACTATCGCGGCTCTTATTATTATTTTCTGTAAACCAAATGTAGAAAGCATTGTGTCTGGTAACGTCTTTAAAGCGGGGGCAACAGCAGTTGTTGCTATTTTCGGTATCGCTTGGATGGGAGATACTTTCTTTAATGGAAACTTAAATATGATTCAAG
The DNA here is from genome assembly GCF_022663075.1 of Bacillus cereus group sp. BfR-BA-01441. Lineage (NCBI taxonomy): Bacteria > Bacillati > Bacillota > Bacilli > Caryophanales > Bacillaceae > Bacillus > Bacillus cereus group sp. BfR-BA-01441. The sequence continues at coordinate 9,443 of NZ_JAKUEU010000060.1, read as the reverse complement.
GATCCATTCAGCATTTAGTAACAAGTGCACCTTGGCTATTTGCCATCGCACTATTCATTCTATCTATTTTACTATATAGCCAAGCAGCCACAGTACGTGCTTTAATGCCTCTTGGATTATCACTCGGTATTCCACCAGCACTACTGATTGCGATGTTCCCTGCAGTAAATGGATATTTCTTCATTCCAAACTATGGAACAATCGTTGCTGCTATTAACTTTGACCGTACCGGTACAACAGGTATTGGTAAATACGTATTAAATCATAGCTTTATGATTCCAGGCTTAATCGCAACATTTACTTCTATCGGAATTGGAATGCTCTTAATTTCAATTATGTTTTAAAGAAAAAGCACAAACCTTTATTTAAAAAGGTTTGTGCTTTTTTAATCAAATGCTTGTTTAAATTTTGGGGCAGTCTATTTCTCCATGTAGCACTTAAAATACTACACGTCCTTCCCTACAAACTTCTCTTTACTTCTTCAGCTAATTTTCTCGTACTTTCATACGCAGATTCAGCTAAACTAATTGCTGAAATAACTGAAACACCGTCCGCACCCGCTTCTATAACTGCCGCTGTATTTTCAATTGTAATCCCACCAATACCAACGATTGGCACTGTAATTCCTTGTTCTCTAAAATAAGCTAATCCTTTCGTTCCTTGAACCGCTTTCGTATCTTTTTTCGTACTCGTTGGGAAAATAGGTCCAACGCCTAAATAATCTGCTCCATTTTCGATTGCAAAGCGTGCTTCTTTAATTGTATGAGCAGATACACCGATAATTTTATCTCCCATTTTTTCACGAACAGATGTAATTCCTTCATCATCTTGTCCTACATGAACACCATCTGCATCTAATTCAATGGCTAATTCTACATCATCATTTACAATGAAAGGAACACTATATTCCTTACAAAGCGTCTGCAATTCTTTTGCAAAGCGCACTCTATCTTCTCCGATTAAAGAACCTTCTCCCTTCTCGCGAAACTGAAAAATTGTCACTCCACCATCTAACGCTTCTTTCAATACAGCTAAAGGATCCCTCGTGCAGTTATTACTTCCCATAATAAAATACACTTGCAATAGCTTAGACATTTTATCTATTTCAATGCGTGCCATTTCTTTCACTCCCTCTTACTCTAACTCCTCAATCTTTCCATATTTCTCAATATCACTAGAAGTAGTATTCGCTAACTGATTTAAAAATTCAATTTGGAAACTACCAGGTCCCTTTTCCACGGTCTTAGCAGCTGCCAGTTCCGAAGCTACACCATAAAACGTTAATGCTGCTACTGCTGCTTTTACATAATCTTTTTCCACTGCTACAAATGCTCCTATTACAGAAGTTAGTAAACAACCTGTTCCCGTAACTTTCGTTAAAATAGGGTGACCATTTCGAATAACAATAGTTCTCTCTCCATCTGTAACAACATCTTCTTTTCCAGTAATGACCGCAACTGTATTTAGTTCATCTGCTGCCTGCCTTGCAATACTTACAACATCGCCATTTCCAGTACCAGCGTCTACCCCTTTAATTTCCCATTTCTCATTAATAACATTTGCTATTTCAGCTGCATTTCCGCGGATAATTGCTAAATCAATTTCAGCCGGAATATGTCTCGCAACTTCTGTTCGATACGAAGTTGCTCCTGCACCAACTGGATCAAATAGTACTGGCACATTGTTCGCATTTGCTGATTTACCCGCGAGTAACATCGCTTCTACTTCTTCAGGACGAAGTGTCCCCATATTTAATACTAACGCTCCAGCAATGCTAGCCATTTCTGCTACTTCTTCTTTTGCATACGCCATTACAGGCGATGCCCCAAGTGCCAACAAACCATTAGCAGTAAAATTTGTTACAACAACATTTGTAATATTATGAACAAGCGGATTAGATTCTCTCACCAAATCCACTACTTTACTAATTTCTTTCATATTCATCCTTTTCATCTCCTAACTATAATGATGGGAGATACACAAAAAGACACTTTGCGCGTACGCAAAGTGCCTGAATATGTGCTTTTACACTCTCCCTACGCTGGCATTATCCAACAGGTTCAAATGGTCAATGACGGACTAGTAGCCATACTCTCAGTTTGTATCCACAAACTCCCATGTGTTTCTTATTCATCTACTTCAAAGTCTACTCTTATTCTAGTAAAATAACAAGTTCTTTACTTTTCTATTTACTGTAGAAGCAACTGATAAAGTGAAACTTTAATCAGTTGGGATTTTGTTAACTCCATTAAAAACAGCTGAAATATGGAGCGAAACTGAATCTCAAGAAGATGTATGCTATATTTAACTTATGGAAATTTGAAAGGATGTTTTTAATATGTCAAAAAGCGTTGTAATCGCTGAAAAACCTTCCGTTGCACGAGATATTGCTCGTGTACTGAAGTGTGATAAAAAAGGAAACGGCTATCTTGAAGGTAGTAAATATATTGTAACTTGGGCTTTAGGTCATCTCGTTACATTAGCAGATCCAGAAAGTTATGATGTGAAATATAAAAAGTGGAATTTAGAAGATTTACCGATGCTACCTGAGCGTTTGAAATTAACGGTTATTAAACAAACTGGTAAACAATTTAATGCTGTAAAAAGTCAGCTACTTAGAAAAGATGTAAATGAAATTATTGTAGCAACAGACGCTGGACGTGAAGGGGAATTAGTCGCACGCTGGATTATCGATAAAGTTAAGCTAAATAAACCAATCAAACGTTTATGGATTTCTTCTGTAACCGATAAAGCAATTAAAGATGGTTTTGCAAATTTAAAACCAGGTAAAGCCTATGACAATTTATACGCTTCAGCAGTTGCGCGTTCAGAAGCTGACTGGTATATCGGTCTTAATGCAACTCGTGCTTTAACGACTCGCTTTAATGCCCAGTTAAATTGCGGCCGTGTACAAACCCCTACTGTTGCTATGATTGCTAGTCGTGAGGATGAAATAAAGAACTTCAAAGCACAAACTTACTACGGCATCGAAGCTCAAACAATGGAGAAGCTCAAACTTACTTGGCAAGATGCAAATGGCAATAGCCGTAGTTTTAATAAAGAAAAAATCGATGGTATTGTAAAAAGTTTAGATAAACAAAATGCTACTGTTGTGGAAATTGATAAGAAACAGAAGAAGTCATTCTCTCCTGGTCTTTACGATTTAACTGAATTGCAACGTGATGCAAATAAAAAGTTCGGTTACTCTGCTAAAGAAACATTAAATATTATGCAAAAATTGTATGAACAGCATAAAGTACTAACGTACCCTCGTACAGATTCACGCTACATTTCATCTGATATCGTTGGAACACTTCCAGAACGTCTAAAAGCATGTGGTGTTGGAGAATACCGTCCCTTCGCACATAAAGTATTACAAAAGCCTATCAAACCTAACAAATCATTTGTTGATGATAGTAAAGTAAGCGATCATCATGCGATTATTCCAACAGAAGGATACGTTAACTTCTCAGCATTCACAGATAAAGAACGCAAAATTTATGATTTAGTTGTAAAACGTTTCTTAGCTGTTTTATTCCCAGCATTCGAATACGAACAACTAACGTTACGCACAAAGGTCGGCAATGAAACATTCATTGCACGCGGAAAAACGATTTTACATGCTGGTTGGAAGGAAGTATACGAAAATCGATTTGAAGACGATGATGTAACTGATGACGTAAAAGAGCAGATTCTACCTCACATTGAAAAGGGCGATACATTAACTGTAAAGTTACTTATGCAAACATCAGGTCAAACGAAAGCACCTGCACGCTTTAATGAAGCAACTTTACTTTCAGCAATGGAGAATCCTACAAAATATATGGATACGCAAAATAAACAACTTGCTGATACGTTAAAATCGACTGGTGGATTAGGTACTGTAGCGACACGTGCAGATATTATCGACAAACTTTTCAATTCTTTCTTAATTGAAAAACGTGGTAAAGATATTCACATTACATCAAAAGGTCGTCAATTACTTGATTTAGTACCAGAAGAATTAAAATCACCTACACTAACTGGTGAGTGGGAACAAAAACTTGAAGCAATTGCAAAAGGAAAATTAAAGAAAGAAGTATTCATTTCGGAAATGAAGAACTATACGAAAGAAATTGTTTCTGAAATTAAATCCAGTGATAAAAAATATAAACATGAGAACATTTCAACGAAGTCTTGTCCAGACTGCGGTAAACCAATGCTAGAAGTAAACGGCAAAAAGGGAAAAATGCTCGTATGCCAAGATCGTGAATGTGGTCATCGTAAAAATGTATCTCGTACAACAAACGCTCGCTGTCCGCAATGTAAGAAGAAACTAGAATTACGTGGTGAGGGTGCAGGCCAAATTTTCGCATGTAAATGTGGCTATCGTGAGAAATTATCAACATTCCAAGAACGACGTAAAAAAGAATCTGGAAACAAAGCCGATAAACGCGACGTTCAAAAATATATGAAACAACAGAAAAAAGAAGAAGAACCATTAAATAACCCATTCGCAGAAGCATTAAAAAAATTAAAATTTGATTAAACAAAAAGGTTCCTACCTCTATCGGTAGGAACCTTTTATTTTAGTGAATGATTTTACTTCCTTTTGCATTCTCAACAAATTTTTCACTTGATTTGTTAATTGGTGTTTTCAGTAATAACGCAGCAACAATCATAACTACTACGAAAGCACTTAACACAAGTAAATCTCGTGTTACGATATCCCAAAGCATTCCGCCAACTGTTTCACGAATTGCGCTAATTGCGTATGTGAATGGTAAGAACGGATAAATCGCTTGGAAGAACGCTGGTGTCATTTGGATTGGGAATGTTCCGCCCGATCCTGCTACTTGTAGTACAAGTAAAATGATCGCCATCGATTTCCCAACGTTTCCGAAAATAGAAACGAGTGAGTATACGATACAAACGAAGACTCCACCAATAAATAAACTAAATAACACAAACCAGAACTTATCGACTACGTACGTACCGAGTAAGAATATATCTCCCATCGATACGATAAACGCTTGTGAAAGACCTATCGTTAAGAATGTTAATAAACGTCCGAAGTAAATTTCATGGCTCTTATAATTCGCGCCCTCTTCGTGTACTTCTACCGTTAATAATGAAACCATTAATAATGCGCCTACCCATAATGCAAGCACTGTATAGAATGGTGACATCGCTGAACCGTAGTTCGGCATCGCAAATAATTTATTTTCTTTTAAATTTACTGGATTCGCAAAGTAATCACTTTGCTTTTCAACATCATTTTTCAATAAACGTATGATGTCTTTTAAATCCTCTTCAGATTCAAAATCACGAATTTTATCTGCTAATTCTTTAATCTTTTTCTCAGTCTCCGGCATTTCAGCTTTAATATCTGCCAATTTCTTTTTCCCGTCTACTAAGCCTTTTGATGAATCTTCTAGTAATTTTTTAACATCTGGAAGCTTTTTGTCTGCCTCTTTTAAAATTTGAGATGTGTTTTTAGACATACGTTTCGTACGTTCAATTGCTGTGTTAAAGTTTGGAACGATTTCTGAATCATATGTTGCTAAGAAATCACCTAATTGAGCTGAAGCATTTTTAGTCGCTTCATTAATGCTTTCTACAACCTCTTTTGTAGGCTTCTGTCCATTATTAATTAGTGTAGTTGCTTTATTCGTTGCATCTATACCTTTTTGAACAGAATTTTGTATTTTGTTCAATTTTGCAATTCCGCCATTAAGGTTTTTTCCGCTATTTACATCTGCTAATACCTTATTTGTGCTTTCTAGAACCGGAATCGCATCACCAATTAGATTATTAGTAGCTTGTAGTTGACCATTTAAATCGTTTAAAGCCACTTTTGTACTATCTAATCCATTAACACCTCTATTATTTACGTCTGCTATAACACCTTCTAAATTATTTTTTGCCTTTTCATATTCATTTTTCACACTATCGTATGCTTCATTTGCATCAGCTTTAGCTTGATCGACTGTGCTGACTGCTTTTTTATAATCTGCTACAAACGTTTCATTATAATCTTTTTCCGCTTGATCAATTAATCCATTTGCTGCATCTAACTTTTGATTCGCTACATCTGTTACATCTTTCTTTACTTCTTGTCCTGTACCGATAACATTTACAATATCTTTAATACCCTTGTTTGCATTTTCCATACCGCTTTTTAGCTTAGTTAAGCGATCCACTCGCCCTTGGAAAAAGCTTTGACCAAAATCAGTCGTCGCTGACTTTTGAAGTTCAGTAAATACATTAATAAGATATGCAATACTATCTGTACGCCCTTGAAGATTTTCAGAAACCGCATTAAGGTCTTGTTTTGCCTTTTCTGGATCAAACTGACCATTTTGCAATCCATTCACAACACTTTTTCCGTATGCTGTTCCTGCACGTGCTGAGTTTAAAACGTTATTAACTGTTTGATTAATGTTTCTTGCAATGTTTTTATAACCTTCATCATTCATCTTTGAAAGATCAGGGCGTGCTGGGAACTCCGGTAATCCCTTCATACCAGAAAGGTCTATCCCTGGATTCATTAAAAAGTTCGTAAAAGCATTGGCCTTATCCATTACATCTTTTGCTACAGTTAAATTGTTTCTCATTGTTCCAGGTGCGTTCTTTAAAGCTTCATCATTATTTGCAAAGAACTTATCTAAATTCCCTAATGCTTCTTGCCCATCATTAATAACACTCTCTACAACCGGCAACTCTTTTTGCGCTACTTTTACAACATCTTCTGCTCGAGTCGCATCATCTAACGCCTTATCCATAAGTGTATTCATTTCTGGGAACTGCGCTTCTAACTTAAATACAAGATCTTTTACTTTTTCGATACTTGGTAAGTTTGTTTCTAAATCGATTCCAAGATCATTGAAAATTTTAAAAATCTCACCGTTTGCTGTTTTTACAAAGTTTTTACTAATTTCTTCTGTAATACCTGATGCACCTTTTGCTGTAATCTTCGGTGCAATCGCGTTTACTTTTTCATTCACATAGTAATCCAGTTCTGGTTTTTTAGGATTTTCATCCAGAACAGTTGCAATTTTTTCAGAGAAATCTTTTGGAATCGTAATACTTGCATAATAATCTCCACGCTCAACTCCGTAAATTGCTTGTTTTTCATCTACAAATTTCCAGCCAAGATTTTTGTTTTTCTTAAGGGAGTCTACAATCTCTTTCCCGATATTAATATCTTTCCCTCTTAAATTAGAACCTGCATCTTGGTTAGAAACTGCAATGGGAACCTCTTTTGTATTTCCATATGGATCCCAAGAAGCTTTAATGTTAAACCATGCATATAACGATGGTAAAATCATTAATCCTAAAACAATAACAATTGCAGCCCAATGTTTGGCTACATTCCGTAAATCTGTCTTATAAATACGCCAAATCTGTTTCATAGAAGTTATCACCTAATTATATATTTTTCCTTCTTTAGAAAATGATACATACATTTTGCAATTATATCACTTTCTACATCGTGTATTAACCAAAAACGTACTATTTTTTCCCATTAACTTTCACTTACTTCATTATATAACGAAGTGAGTCAAAGTATGAATACAAAATGACCAAATCGGTTTTACATTCAATAATAACAAATATATATGAAATGTCATAAAAAATACAAGTATTTTCTCTTGGAAATACTTGTATTCCTAAAAAAAATCCTCACAGCTTTTATTCTCTGTGAGGATTTCTTCTATTATATATCCAATTGAACCTCTACACCGAAATGATCTGAAATTACATTTCTGTTTGTACCATTAAAAATAACTTTTGAAGAATGAACTTTTTTACTTTGGTTACACAATATTAGATCGATTCGCAAATTATGTTTATTTTCATCCCAACCAGCAATCTCACCTTGGACAGTCGTTCCTTCATCCTTCTCTATTGCTAATTCATATGTGTCATACAACCCTTTTTGCATCATATACTCATAACCTTCGCCTTTCAATCGAGCATTGTTATTAAAATCCCCCATTAAGAAGGCGAGTTTATTGCTATCTACACGCTCCATCAAACGATCGACTTGACCTTTGAATGACTCTTCTTCATCATTCCACCAACCGAGATGACAAGAGTAAAACGTTATATCCTTACCATTATAAGCAATTGTTGTACTTACAATTTTACGCGTTTTCCAATACGTTGTATCCTCGTTTTCTGAAATGAAGAACGTATCTTCTTTTATAATATTATGCTTCGTTATAATTGCTAATCCTTCTTCGTACACATCATAACCAATATGAGAGAAATCCCAAGTAATATTGTAATCTTTTACATGTAGCGCTTTTAACTCTTCTAATAGTAAAAGTCCAAAATTATCTTTTTTCTTGTTACCGCATACATTTTCAGCTTGTATGGACTGACTTACTTCTTGCAATGCGATGACATCGTACTCTTCTTCTTGAATTACTTTAGCAAGGTATTGTATCTTTTCTATTTGATTCTCTTCTTGCCAAGAATGACAGTTTAAAGTTAGCAATTTCATATTATTACGCACCTAACATATCTTGAATGTCTGACTTTAATACGTCAGCTTTCGGACCATATACCGCTTGTACACCTTTGTCTTTTACAATAAGCCCTAAAGCACCATTTTGTTTCCACTGTGCTTCTGGTGCAACAACATTTAAATCTTTTACTGTTACACGTAAGCGCGTCATACAAGCATCTACGTCAGCAATATTTTCTTTTCCACCTAATAAATCGATAACTTTTGTTGCTAATGAACCGTCTTGTACATTTCCTGTTCCTTCTGATGCCTCATCTTCATTATCAATATAGTTACCTGCACGCCCTGGTGTTGGTAAGTTGAATTTTTTAATTAAGAAATTAAATAGTGTAAAGTTAAGACCGAAGAACACTAATGAAACAATAACAAAGTTGATTAAGTCTCTTGTTAAACCTGCGTTAACCATCATTGGTGTACGAGTAATTAACTCAATAAATCCAAATGCATGAACACGTAAGTTAATTAAATCAGCTAGCGCGAATGCAAGTCCTGTTGTAATAGCATATACAACATATAATACTGGAGCAATAAACATGAACATGAATTCAATTGGTTCTGTTACACCTGTTAAGAATACTGCTAATGCTGCTGATAAAAACATTGGTTTATATTTTGCACGCTTTTCTTTATCAACGTTACGGAACATCGCAAATGCAATCCCCATTAACGCTGCTGTTGAGCCGATAACTTGTCCAGCTTTGAAACGAGCTGGTACAACGTTATTTAATAAATCGTTATATGCCTTCGTATCTCCATTTGCTAATAAATTATTTAAATCTGTAATCCATGCAAGCCATAATGGATCTTGTCCTGCTACAACTTGTCCAACTTTTGAACCAGTTAGCATCGTATATGTTCCGCCTAGCTCTGTATAGTTCATCGGAATCGTTAACATATGGTGTAAACCAAATGGTAATAATAAACGCTC
>NZ_JAKUEU010000059.1:0-32826 GCF_022663075.1 Bacillus cereus group sp. BfR-BA-01441 | reverse complement strand
AAAACCAGAACAACCAAAGCAAGAGAACATTCAAAATCCAAGTGCACAATTAAACGAAGCCATTTCTAAAACATCAGATAAGATGTTACAAGATGGAATTGAAAGTGACTGGGTAGCTGTAGCGCTTTCTCGTTCTGGAAAGAATGTGCCAATTGAGGCAAAATTAAATTATGTTAAGTCAGTAACTGAAAAAGTAGAAAAGCGCATTAATCGTTTTTCAGCGACAGATTTAGCTAGAACAATTATTATGATGAATGCAATGAGTGCAGACCCTAAAAATGTAGGTGGACATAATTTAGTTCAAAAATTGTATGAGTCAGATAAAGTGAATTCGGTTACAGGTTATGCATTTGCTTTACTTGCATTTGATACGAAAAAGTATGAGATTCCAGTTGAATCAAAATGGAACAGAGTTGCTCTAGTGGAAGCACTGTTAAATAATCAGCATACAGACGGTGGATGGACTTATAATAGTTCAGGTAGTAAAGATAGTGCTAGTAGCGTTGATGTAACAGGTATGGTTTTATCAGCATTAGCTCCTTATCAAGAGCGATCAGATGTGAAACCAGCTATACAAAAAGCTGTTGCGTATTTATATAACGAACAGCTGCAAAATGGCGGTTTTTCAGCTGATGGACAAGAAAATTCAAATAGTACTGCGCAAGCAATTATTGGATTATCGCTTGTTAAAGATGTAGATCAAAATCGTCTTCATAAGGCAATGCAAAACCTATTATCATATCAACTTTCAAATGGTGAATTTAAATGGTTACCAAGTGATCAAAATGGTAACGGAATGGCTACAGAACAGGCTCTTTTAGCATTACTTCAATTTAAGGAAATGGGAAAATCTATTTATGATTGGTCTAATGTAGACGCTGGTAATGTAATTAAGCCAAAACCGATTGAAGAGCCAGAAAAGGTCGTTGAACCAGAAAATAATGTAGTAGAAAAAGAAGTTATTGAAGAACCGAAAGAACAAAAACAAGTACAACAAGAAACAAAAGATGAAAATCTAAAAGTAGTTGTAGATAACGAACCGGTTAAGAATAAAAAAATCGGAAACGATAACAGTCTACCAAAAACAGGAGCATCTTCTCATAGCGCAGCAACAGAAGTAGGTATGGGTGTATTATGTATTGCTTCTGCATATGTATTATGGAGACGTAAAGCAGCTTAACAAAAAATTAGGAGCAATTATTTGCTCCTAATTTTCGTATGAAAGGTGAGAGATAGGATGAGTAAGGTGAAATGGTTCATTTCTTTACTGCTTTCGCTCGGGCTACTTGCCGGATGTGAAGAGGCAGCTGTAAAGCCTGAAAAGAAGGTAGAACCGAAGCAAGAAGAGGTAGCGAAACAAGAAGAACAAAAAGATGAAGCGAAGCCAGAAGAAAAAGCAGAAGAAAAGCAAGCTGAATCAGAGCAAAAGCAGCAAGAAGAACAGAAAGAGAAACAAGAACAAAAAGTAGAAGAGAAGCCGAAAGAGGAAAAGCCGCAGGCACAACCAGAGGTAAAGAAAGAAGAGAAACAACAGGAACAACCGAAAGAGCAACCTGCTGTAAATAAGCAACCAGAGCAGCAACAAGTACAAGAAGAGAAACAACAACCGAAAGCACCAGAAGTAAAAGAAGAAGCAAAGGTTGTGAATCAGCCGAAAGAAACACCGAAGCAGGAGCAAAAAGTTGATCCGAATAAAGCGGAGAAAAAGATACCGACTCCGACCGTTCCAAATTCTGAACAACGAAAATCAGATCCGGTTCCACCGCCTAAACCGCAAGCAAAACAAGTAACAATCTCGGTAAAAGGAAATAACGGATATATAATGGGTGCGAAAAAGATGGATGTACAAGATGGCGATACTGTGTATAAAGTATTACAACGTACAGGATTAGATGTTGATGCAAGCGGATCTAGAGATAGTATTTATGTAAAAGGTATTAATGATTTATATGAAAAAGATATTGCGGATACTAGTGGATGGAAATATCGTGTGAACGGTGCTTTTCCAAACCATAGTGCTGGTGTAGTTACGGTAAAACCAGGAGATACAATTGAGTGGGTATACGTATTACAATAAGAAAGGCATTCGGTAAAGGGCTATGAAAATAAGTTTTTCTTCTTTACATCCTTTTGTGAATTTTTTCTATTATATCGGGGTGATGATACTATGTACGATGTGTCTTCATCCTCTTTTTTTAATTGGAGCAATAGTATTAATTATTATGTTAAATGTGATGCAAGGAAATAGCGAAAAGATAAGAAAGATGCTACCGAGCACAATGGTTTTCTTTTTTATGGTAATTTTATTTAATTCGTTATTAACGCATAGAGGTCGAACTACGTTATTTTGGTTAGGTGATAGCCGCATTAAGCTTGAGGCGATTATGTTTGGAATAGTAATGGGGTTATTACTAGTTGCAGTTATGTTTACGTTTGCCTCATACAATGATATTATTTCCAGTCATAAATTTTTATATTTGTTTTCAAGAATTTCACCGAAAGTTGCATTGTTAACGATGATTACAGTGAGATTTGTTCCTTTGTTTATAAGACGATTAAAGAAAATCACACTCGTCCAAAAAACGAAAGGTGTGCAGGTAGATTCAGGTTCGATAATTGAACGCGTCAAAAATGGTATGCAATTGCTGCAAGTATTATTAATTTGTTCATTAGAAGATGCACTGCAAACGGCAGATTCTATGCAAGCTCGTGGATTTGGTGTAACGAAGCGTACGACGTATATTCGCTATAGAATGGAAAGGCGCGATTGGTATACGCTCAATTATTTAATCATTTTATTTATAGCTGCTATTGTATGTAGTAATTATGGCGGAGGGAAATTGATTATTTATCCGAAAGTCGAATCTATTTTATTCCAGCAATACGATGGAATGATGTTTGTATTATTTACACTGTTTATTAGTTTACCAATTATGATAGAAGGAAGGGAATGGATATGGTGGCGCATGCAGAAATAAACAATTTATCATTTGTATATGCTGATGAAAATAAAAAAGCGTTACAGCATATTTCTCTTTCTGTTCAAAAAGGTGAGTTTATTGCACTTGCTGGAGGATCGGGATCTGGGAAGACGACGTTATTAAAACATTTTAAAAAGGAGTTACTTCCAATTGGTACGCGTTCTGGAGAGATATTTTATGAGGGTGTTTTAATAGAGGAAGTAGCTGATTTGTTATCTGCCCAAGAAATTGGGATGGTATTTCAAAACCCAGAAAACCAGATTGTTATGGATACAGTGATTCAAGAATTAGCATTTTCTTTAGAAAATATCGGATTACCATCACATATTATTCAAAAAAGAATAGCAGAGCTTATTAGCTTTTTAGGATTTCAAGATTTATTGCATCAATCTGTTCACACGTTATCTGGTGGGCAGAAGCAGCTTGTCAATTTAGCTGCGGTATTAGTTATGCAGCCGAAATTGCTATTATTAGATGAACCGACAGCGCAGTTAGATCCAATCGCTGCAAAAGAGTTTTTAGGATTATTAAAACGGATTAATGAAGAACTTGGAATTACGATTATTTTAAGTGAACATCGTTTAGATGAAGTTATCCCGCTTGCAACACGCGTTGTTTGTATGGATAATGGCCGTATTATGTATGATGGTAGTCCTAAAATTGTTATTACGGATATGTGGGGAGTAGAAACATTCCGTCCATTTATTCCGCAAATTCCAAGGCTATTTTTAGAGTGGAATGTGAGAGATATTCCGTTTACAGTGCGAGAGGCGCAAATGAAAATGAATGATTTTGCAGCGATATCATATGTAAATGACCCAATAGCACAAAGTGAAAAGCAAGAGGTAATTTTAAGCGCAGAGCATATTTCGTTCCAATATGAAAAAAATAGTCCGCTTATTTTACGTGATTTATCAGTTTCGATTGAAAAAGGAAAATGGGTAGCGCTCGTTGGGAAGAACGGTACAGGTAAGTCTACACTGTTAACGATTTTAGCAGGATTACAAAAAGCGAGAAGAGGAAAAGTAAAGTGGAACGGAAAAGTGGTACATAAAATCGATTCGAAAGAACGGTTTAAAAGTATTGGGTATGTATCGCAGCATCCGTATTACCATTTTACATTTGATACAGTATGGGACGAGGTTTATGAACGTGCGCGTGAATTATATGGAGAACAAGGAAAAGAAATAGCAGAAGATACGCTAAAACAGTTTTGGTTGTACTCGCTTAAAGAACGCCATCCGCACGATTGTAGCGGAGGAGAGCAACAATTACTTGCGTTATGTACGACGTTGTTATCAAAGCCGACTTTATTATTACTGGATGAACCGACAAAGGGATTAGATCCATGGAAGAAAGAAAGAGTAGGAGAGCTATTTAGGAAGCTACAAAAAGAAGGTACGACAATTGTAATGGCAACGCATGATATTGAGTTTGCAGCGAAATACGTGGATCAATGTATGATGTTATTTGATGGAACAGTCATTATGAATGATGCACCGAAAGAATTTTTTAGCGGCAACTTCTTTTATACAACATCTATTAATCGATTCATTCGAAAAGACTTGCCATATGCATTAACGTGGGAGGATGTGTACGAAGCTTGTCCAAACGATATGTTGCATTCATAATATGTATCTTTGCAGTAATAATCGGCACATTGCTTTTTACGACACTTGTTATGGATGGTTATTATATGTTAAGTAGTTTGTTTATATTAGCGGTTATTATGTTACCTTTCTATATCCGTTTTGAAAGAAAGGCGTTTGTTTCACGTGAAATTGTTCTCGTTGCTGTATTAGCGGCAATTGCAGCAGTAAGCCGGGTGCCATTTTCTATTTTACCAAGTGTACAACCAACTTCTTTTGTCATTATCGTTTCTGCAATTGTATTTGGAAGTGAAACTGGTTTTATGATTGGTGCTACAGCAGCAATCGTATCTAATATTTTTTTGGGACAAGGTCCATGGACACCGTGGCAAATGTTTTCGTGGGGCATGATTGGTTTTATAGCAGGTTTACTTCGTAATACATTTTTTATGAAAAAGCTATGGGGGAGACTTCTTTACGGAGTAATTGTTGGTTTTTTATTTGGCTGGATTATGAATTTCTGGGGCCTTCTCGGTTTTATACGAGAAGCAACATGGGAAACTGTCATTTCGTATTATATCGCAAGTTTTTACTTTGATTTGAGCCATGCGATTTCGAATGTTATTTTCTTATTACTATTTAGTACTTCATGGATTACAATTCTTACAAGATTTAAAAAGAAATACGGTATATTAGATGAGCATAACGTGACATAGAAAAGCATACTCATATAAGGTAGGGTCGCGACTTACATATTCGTTTGCCTCTTTCATGCTTCTTACATAATGTAAGGAGCATTTTTTTGTCAAAAAATCGATTCAATATGCATCCGCTATTATATAAAATTATTTGTATAATTGTAGGTGAGAACTTTTTTCAAAAGGGAGGTGTATAGTTAATGAAGTTAGTTATTCCGAAGCAACATGGTGCATGGGCCATGCTTGTTATTCCTTTTTTATTAAGTGTCATACTTGGGAAACCTACTATTTATCATATTCCATTGTTTTTAGCGTGGTTCTTTATCTATTTAGCTACGTACCCATTTCTTACGTACATAAAGCAAAGACGAAAAAAAGAGTTTTTACAAGTTGCCATTATTTATTTTCTTATTGCGTTCCTATTTGGGATGATTTCTTTATTATATGAGTGGCGAATTCTTTTATTCGTAATAGTAATGATTCCATTATTTATAGTGAATATGTATTACGCTCGTCAAAAAAATGAAAGAGCACTATTAAATGATATTTGTGCGATTATTGTGTTTTGTATCGGTGGGTTAATTAGTTATTACTTTTCAATGAAGCAAATCGATCATACAGCATTATTCATTGCGCTTATTTCATTTTTATACTTTTTAGGTAGTACGTTCTATGTGAAAACGATGATTCGTGAAAAAAATAACCCGAAGTATCGTCTTATATCTTGGGGATATCATATCGTATTAACGATAATCATATTTGTGATTAATCCGTGGTGTTCTCTTATTTTTATACCAAGTGTCATTCGAGCAATTGTGTTGTATGGCAAAAAAATTTCTATTATAAAAGTAGGAATTTTAGAAATTGCTAATTCTGTATATTTTTTAATCATACCGGCAATAATTATGAAGTATGCCATTTGAAAAAACTTCCCATCAATTGATGGGAAGTTTTTAATCTTTTTCTAAAATGTGAACGGTGTACTCGCAACGTTGAATAGCTTGTTCAACAGCATAAAGTGATTGTTCAATACGAGCGCGATTAAAATCTTTTTCAACTGTTTCGAGCGCTTCTTCTAAACAATTTTTAGCTTCTTGTAATGATTGAAAAGAATCTTGTACATATCCGCGAGCATTTTGATGCATTTCATAATCCTCCTTGCATGTTCGTATATGGGTAGTATGAACAGTAAGGAAGAAAATATAATTTGTTATATTTATTATATTTGTTTGACAATTGAAGTGGAATTACGTATAGTAAGAATTAAGTGAATATTTTCTTATCCAGAGAGGTGGAGGGACTGGCCCGATGAAACCCAGCAACCGCGATGCAGGTGCTAATTCCAGCAGAACATATTTGTTCTGGGAGATAAGACGAAGATATATACGTAACTTCTTCTTATCGGAGAGGTTTTTTTATTGCAAAAAAACCGATTACGAAAATTTATATTAAGAAGAAAGGGGTTGCGCATTACTGTGACACTCGAAAAATACGTAAAACTGCGTAGTACAGTTTATGAATATATGATAGAGCAAGATAAGCCGATATCATTGTTAGATATTCAAGAACATATCGTTTCGCATCATGAAGGAAAATTCACGAAAAAGATGTTGCATCAATTTTATTTATCAAGATTATTAGACGAACTAAAACTGGATGGGAAAATTACATTAGCTGATGAATATCTCTATGCTGAAAAAGGGGTATTGTATAAGGCGAGAAAAGGGAGCTAAGCTCTCTTTTTTTCTTAAAATAACGGAGTATGTAGAGTAAAAGACTGCTAAAGCAGCCTGATACAGGGAATGGTGTTGAGTGTGTAGTGTCAAAAATTGAATGTGCCTGAAAGAGGCAATTCATATCGGCTGCAAATGAAAAGAGACACCTTCGCCGAATAGGTGTCAGTCGTTTTGTCACGTAGACTTGCTACTTAACAGTAATTAGAATAACATGCAGGATTTTTGAAGTCAAAAGGGAATTAAAGGAAGGGGTACAATTATGTACGCTTACTTATTAAAAGATATAACGAAATGGATCCCAAAGTACATTGTAGATAAGGGATATGAATATTATGAAGATGGGCATGTAGAAGATGTTGAAATACAAGATAAAAAAGTGTTTGCTTTCGTTACTGGAAATGCAGGGAATTATGAAGTAGTTATCGATCTCGAAGATTTTTCAGAAAGTAACTGTGAGTGTCCCTATGAAAATTATTGTAAACATATGGTGGCAGTTGTTTATGATATTCAAGGTGCTGGTGAGAGTGCAGTTAAAGAGAAACTGAAAGATTTAGAAAAAGAAGAGTTACTTATATTATTAAATCGATTGTTGCAAAGTTCGAAAAACGTACAAATTGTAGAGAAGTTATTAAAGAAGGAGAAACTTTAACGTATAGAGGGAGTTGTTTTGTAGTGAACGTACTAATTATATATGCTCATCCTAACCCTTCAAGTTTTAACGCGGCGATTTTCAATCATGTGCAAAAAGGACTACAGGAAACAAATCATTCAGTTACCGTACTTGATTTATACAAAGAACAATTTGATCCAGTCCTCGTATTTAATGAAGAGAAGAAAAGACGCGATTTAGTAAATGAAGAGGAAACAGCTCGGTATAGAACGTTAGTAGAAGAAGCAGATACACTTCTATTCATCTATCCAATATGGTGGTGGGGGATGCCAGCAATTTTAAAAGGATTTATCGATCGTATTTTCGTAGCTGGATTTGCTTATAAATATGAAGGGGCTCTGCCGAAAGGATTATTGCAAGGGAAAAAAGCATGGGTTATTAATACGTTAGACTCGCCTCTATGGTACGTCGCATTGTTATATCGATCAGCAGATTGGATTATGATGAAGAGAGGTATTTTACGTTTTTGTGGCATTCGCGATATAAAACGGTCAGTGTTTCAATCTGTGAAAACGAGTAAAGTATCAAAGCGTGAGAAATGGTTATTACAAATAGAAGAAAAGGCTCGTGCATTATGAATGAAGTCGATCGTATTATAAACTGTGTTCAGTATGATGGCGAACTTTTTCGGAAGTATGTTACGTGTTTACTTCAATTGAAAAAATGCAGCGAAACATTTCAGCAAATTCAAATAGAGTTAAGAAATGATTATTTAATAAGAGGAATTTGTGAAAGAGAAGTTGATCAGGTAGTAAGGGGAAGTAAAGAATATGAAACATATTTTCTTTCTAAAGCGTTACAGTGGAATTTTTTGAGGGAACATCCACACCTGATCGGAAAAATTTGCGAAGATTTTTTTGCATTTGAGTCATTACATCTTAAGGAATCAGAGTGGGAGAAGATTATAAATTGCGTGGGAAATAAGTGATTTATTATGTAAAAAAGCTAGTATAAAACTAGCTTTTTGTTTAAATAAATAAGAAACATAGACTAATGATAAAACCCGCATATAGTAAGTTCACAACACAAAATCCCATAATGTCACGAGCACCTAAACCAGCTATCGCTAATGCTGGTAATGCCCAGAAAGGTTGAATTAAATTCGTCCAAGCATCGCCCCATGCAATTGCCATTGCTGTTTTTGCAGCAGGTACACCAAGTTCAGCGCCAGCTGGAATCATAATTGGTGCTTGCACAGCCCATTGACCGCCGCCAGATGGAACGAAAATGTTAACAATGCCAGCACTTAAAAATGTAAAGAGCGGAAAAGTCGTTTCATTTGAAATGCTAATAAAGAAATTAGAAATAGCTCCTCCAAGTGAAAGTCCTTCACTATTTGCTCCAATCATCATGCCCATAATTCCTGCGTAAAACGGAAATTGAAGTAAAATGCCAGAAGCACTTTTCGTAGAGTCTGAAAAAGCACGAATATACTGAATCGGAGTACGGTGGAAAATAAGACCTGCAATTAATAACATAAAAATCACGATATCGAGAGTAAGGTTAAAACCTTTCGTATAAAAGTAATTGAAAATATAAATGAGACCTAACAATCCAACGCAAAGTGTAATAATAATGCTATTTTCCATCTTTTCAGCGAACGTATTTTTTTCTACTTCTTGAGCAGCAGCTTCTTCATGGAAAACGCTAGGATCTACTGTAATCGTATGTTTTTCATCTGGATGCATCGCTTTATTAATGAGAGGCATCGTAATGAGAAAAATAATAACTGGAACGAGAGCGTATGGTGAGAATAACGTTTCTGTTATTGGAATCGCCTCTTTAATACTTCCAGCAGTCGTTTTAATTAACGTTTCACCGCCTGTTGCTAACGTAAGAGGAATAGAGGCAGAAAGACCGGCATGCCAA
This sequence comes from Bacillus cereus group sp. BfR-BA-01441, assembly GCF_022663075.1. NCBI lineage: Bacteria > Bacillati > Bacillota > Bacilli > Caryophanales > Bacillaceae > Bacillus > Bacillus cereus group sp. BfR-BA-01441. Next base: position 23,283 of record NZ_JAKUEU010000059.1, on the reverse strand, counting down.
ATGAGAAATCCAGAGTAAGAAGAGGCGATTGCTAGTCTATAATCTAATCCGTCCAGCTGCCTTGCCACTTCTTTTGCGTATAAAACAGATACAACAATTCCAAAGCCCCAGTTTATGTATGCACCGAGTAAACTTACAATTGAAATGGCAATAATGCCTTGTCCAGTTGTTTTTGGTAGTCTGGCAGCTTTCGTTAATCCTTTTTTAATAAGAGGAGCATTTGCTAAAGCAGATCCAGTCACGAGTACAAGTGCCATTTGCATAGAAAAGGCGAGGAGTCCCCAAATTCCATTACCCCAGTGATTAATCATTTCTACAGGTGTTTGGTGAGTCGCAAACATACCAAAGAAGATAACGAAAACAGTTAGTAAACATGATAAAATAAACGGTTCTGGTAAGAAGCGTTGCACTAAGGCGACGCAACCATTTGTAAAGGAACGAAACAAAATAGATCAACCTCCTTATGTATATGTATTACAATTATTCGAGGTTGTTTGGGAGATAACCTTTAAATATATAGAAAATTCTGAAATTTACAATTATTGTCCTTATATATAAAAATGTTATTTCAGTTGCATCGAAGTATAATGCAACCACCGGTTTCAAACATTTGCTACTCTTAGGTTACATCATTCTACTTCTCTATTCTTATGAATTTTTATAATCTATAGTAAAAATAAAATTATAGGAGTTGAAAATCATGGAATTTTATAAAAAGCTAAAAGAAGAACGTTTAAAGCATAACTTATCACAAGAAGAACTAGCTCTTAAATTAAACATAAGCAGACAATCAATTTCTAAATGGGAGCTTGAAAAAGGCTATCCGAATATTGAAACACTTATTACATTAAGTGATTTATTCAATATTAGCATTGACGAATTAATTAAAGGAGATGATTTCTTGAAAGATAAAATCATCAAAGAAGGGAAAAGGGGGGAATTAAAAATGACAGATCAATTCAAATGGTTATATGTAATGAGTTCGATTTTGGTAGTATTTTGGCTTTTTGTACTTCCTTGGTCCAATCCATCAGGTCTAATATTAAGTATAATTAATCTCATAGCTGTTACTTATTTTGTAATTGTCGTTAACTATATCAAAAATAATAAGAAAAATTTTTTTAATTAAACTTTAAAATTAAAGCCGACAGCCAGTCAGAGTATGAATATTATCCAATTGCTGTCGGCTTTAGTTAATTCAGATTTAATTTAAATTTTGGATACTCGAATTGTTGAAGTAATGGTAGTATCTCCATGCCTATCAAGTTAAAATCTTATACCAACCCCAGAACGGAATTTTTGTACAATTTTTTTGTTGTTTAGCAATCAGTCCAGATTGTTGAATAAAATGTGTTGAAATCAAATAAATAAGCCATTTAGGAGGTGGAATTGCTAATGAAACAACAAGAGCAAGTTATCTTTCGTGAGGTTCAGCGGCCACAACAAATTTGGATATGGATACTCATATTAGGGATCGCCATACTGATGTGGTATGGATTTATTCAACAAATTATCTTTGATATTCCGTTTGGAGATAAACCAGCTCCTAATGGTGCATTAATTGTCTTGTGGTTAGTTTTTGGGATTGCTTCTCCTATATTAATGCTTGGGGTATTGAAGCTAATTATTGAGGTTCGTGGAAAAGGTCTTTATGTTCGTTTTGTACCTTTTCATTTTCAATATAGGGGGTATCTCCTCAAAGATATACGTAACTATGAAAGTATTACTTACAGTCCGTTAAAAAGATTTGGAGGATGGGGAATTCGTTTTAATTTTAAGGGTGAAAAAGTCTATAACATGAATGGAAAGAAAGGCATAGAGTTAAAGTTGATATATAATTCAGTTGTAATAGGTACTCAAAAACCGGACGAACTAAAAAAAGCATTGGACTCGGCAAAACAGCATAATGAAAATTAAACTGTAGCAAATGAGCGCTTTAATGGAGGAGAGGTCACAAAAATAATCAAACTCTTTTATGATGGAAACATTCATTACGTGATTAGTAAATTCAAACACAATAGCCAATGTGTTACTAACGATTATTTGGATTTTATTGACACTCTTCGTAACTTTTTATTGGATTGCTAATAAAAAGTTTAATTATGAATAATTATGATGAGGATAGTAGATTTACGAATGCTTTTAAACCTGGAATAATATAATGGATTCAAATAAAACACCGAAATAAGAAAAAGCTTCCACTACTGTGGAAGCTTTTCTAAATAATGTGCAATATCAATATACATATTTGAATAAACCGAATGTATTTCATTACTTGGCGTTGCGTTAGAAGAGAAATGAACGATTACCATATTTGCTTTCGGATCGATGTAAAGTGTTTGTCCGTAACTACCTAACACTTCAAAAGCACCTTGTTCATTGTGCGGAATCCACCATTGATTATGATAAGAAATGGAAGCTCCAGGGCCAATTGCAAGTTCACCTTCTTGGACATTTTTTATATCTTCAGTAATAGAAGAAGGGAGAATGTGTTTTCCGTTATATTCCCCATTGTTTAATAGTAATTGTCCGAATCTCGCCATATCTCTAGCAGTTGCATTTAATCCAGCACTAGCTTGTTCTACTTTTGTTTCATCTGTAACGTAATACGCGTTTTCTTCCATACCAATTTGAGACCAAATTCGTTCGCTTACATTTTCAGCTAGTGATTTACCAGTAATAGTTCTAATAATCCAAGCGAGCGTTTCTGTTGATCCGTTATTGTAAGAAAAGGAAGAACCAGGCGGTGCAGTTTCTTCGGCTTCCCGTAACATATCATAAATTTTCATCGGACCGTCGTAATTTTTGCCGCGGGGTAAAATATTGCTAGCTAAATATAATTGTGCATCTTGATTTTCTAGCCCAGGTTGCTCATATCCATGAGTAGGATATTCAGCTGAAACTTGCATGTCCATTAATTGCTGAAGTGTGGCATTACCGAACGGTGTGTTTTTTAATTCTTTTATGTAAGTGTCAGCTGTTTTTTCTAAGTCAATACGTTTTTCTTCAGCGAGAGATTGTATAATTGCCCCGGTAAAGACTTTTGCTAATGATGCCATACCATGAGGTTCATTCTGTTTATACCCATTGAAATATCGTTCATAAACAAGTTGTCCATTATGTACAACGACAAAAGCATCTGTTTTGTTATCGTCTAAAAGTTTTTTTAGAGGAGTTGTATTTCCGAATCTACGCTCTACAGCAAAATCATCTAAGTTTTGCAATGCGGAAGGGAAGTGAGCAATTTGGTCAGGGTTGTTTTTTACGTTATTAACTAAAGTGAATTCTTTCATATGGGTATACGACCAACGTAAGTAAGGGTCATTTAACCAGTTTTCTTTTGTCACATTATGTTTTGTTGGGGTCGTTTTATTTTGTTTGAAGTAAGTAAACCCAAGCCCTGTAATTACAAATATGAATGTTAGTATAAGTAAGAGTAGGGGAGATTTTTTTAGTTTCATATATGGCCCTCCTTTTTATTTCTACTATAAGTATACGCTCGTCTTGAAAGAAATACAAAATAAGGAAAGTAAACGGGGAAGTTTACTTTCCTTATTAACGTTAAGCGGAAATTTTTCCGTCTGTAGGTTGTTTCTTGAATTTTTGTTTTCGTCCGTGTAATCCATAATATAAAAGTAAAGTGAACGCAACGATAATAGCTGCGATAAAATACATATTATGATAACTGGATTTCGCTGCGACAATACCTAAAATGAAAGAACCAAAACCAATACCACTATCAAAGAATGAGAAATACGTAGCTGTCGCAGAACCACGTCTATGGTTTGGAGCGGCAGAAATCGCAATCGTTTGGAAACTCGGAATTAATGTTCCGTAACCTAAACCGATTAGCATACCTGCGCCAAGGAACCAAAATGAAGTTTGTGCTTGGCTTAATATGAACATTCCGATTGTGAAAATAATGATAGCAGGGTAAACAAGTACATTTTCACCGAAGCGATCAAAAATCTTTCCTGTAAATGGACGAGAAATGACAACAACAAGTGCGTATAAAATAAAGAAGTAACTTGCAATTTCACTTAAACCGAGTTCTTTTGCATAAATAGGAATAAAGGATAAAATACCACTATAAGAAAAGGCTAAAACAAATCCTGTAAGTGCAATCGGAATAGAAGATGGTTCGATTAAGTCTTTCCATTTCATTTTTTCACGTTTTTGTTTGCTAACAGGTGCTTCGTGCGGAATATCTACAAGTAGTCCTAATAAAAATGCAAGTAATGAAAATACGGAACAAACGATAAATAATACTGTAAACGAAAAATGAGAAATAATTGTTAAACCTAAAAAAGGACCAATTACCATCGGCAGACTCATAAATACGCCGAAATATGCAAGCGCTTCGCCTCGTCGATGAGCTGGCGCAACATCAGTTACAATCGTACCAGTAGCTGTCGTTGCCATCCCGAACCCAATACCGTGCAAGAAGCGAAGGGCAAGTAATAAGAATAAACTTTGCGCACCGAAATACATAACAGTAGCGGCTAAAAATAATGAAAGTGAAATAAATAATATTTTCTTTCTTCCTAAATCATCGAGCCATTTTCCTGTGAATGGTCTACATAAAACAGAAGAAATAAGAAACACAGTTGCAACTAAACCAATTTCCTCAGGTTTTCCTTTTAGGCCGTCTATGACATAGACAGGCAGAGTAGTCATAAGCATGTAAAATGTTAAGAAAAGAAATAGACTACTAAAACAAGTTCCGAGGAAATCCTTCGTCCAAAGTTTCTCACTTTGCATCGTCATCCCTCCAATTTAATCTAAATTTTTAATAATTTGTTGTAACACTTGAAATGCTTGATGTAAATCATCTTCATTAATACCTTCTAGCGTTTTTTCTTCGAAAGTATCAACTTCTTCTTGCCATACTGGAATCATCTTTATCGCTGTTTCGGATAAAGAAATGAGCTTCTCGCGGCGATCTTTACCTTCTGTACGAATAATCCATCCCATCGTTTCCATACGTGTTAACGTACGAGTCATCGTTGGTGATTCAACATTTAAATACTGGCACAATTCTGTTTGCGTACAAGAACCAGTTTGATTAATGCGGAAAATAACAGCCCATTGCGCACTAAATAACCCTGTTGGAGATACACGTTCATTAAATTTCTTCGTAAACTTTCGAGAAGTCTGGCTGACGATGTGAAAAAAATGTTGTTTTTCGTCCATGTATTTTGATCCTTTCAAATTAGTTACCTAGCTAACTATATACTTTTTTATAATAATTGTCTAGTAATAGACATGTTGATTTATGTAAAAAATTCTTATAGGTTTTATGTTGCGAACGTATATTCTACGTGCTATTCTTTAATTAAGTAAAGAATTTTCTTTCTATTAAATAGAATGGGGGAACTTGTGATGATTAAGCCTGCAACAATGGAGTTTGTTTCACTATCGAACGGAGAAACGATTGCATATCAGGAAGTTGGAAGGCGAAATACAGATATTCTTGTACTCATTCACGGGAACATGACATCGTCACAACATTGGGATTTAGTCATTGAAAAGTTGCAAAATCAATACCATATTTACGCTCTTGATTTAAGAGGGTTTGGACAATCAACGTATAATCAGTCGATAGATTCATTACAAGACTTTGCAGACGATGTAAAATTATTTATCGACGAGTTAAAGCTAGAGAAATTCTCCTTAATGGGCTGGTCAATGGGCGGTGGCGTTGCGATGCAATTTACAGCGAATCACCCAACTTTTGTAGAAAAGTTAATTTTAGTAGAATCAGTAGGAATGAAAGGTTACCCAATCTTTAAAAAAGATACGAATGGGCAGCCAATTGTATCAAGTTTAGTAAAGACGAAAGAAGAAATTGCGCAAGATCCAGTACAAATTGCTCCAGTATTAGACGCGATAAAAAATATGAACAAACTATATTACCGTACAGTATGGAATTTATTAATATATACACATAATCAACCTGAACCGGACCGTTATGAAAAGTATTTAGATGATATGTTAACGCAACGTAATTTCGTAGATGTGAATTATGCGCTCATTACATTTAATATTTCAGATGAACATAATGGGGTTGTAGAGGGAAGTAAACAAATTCATCGTATTAAAGCGCCAACACTCGTCATACAAGGAGATAGAGATTATGTCGTTCCGCAAGTAGTCGGTGAGGAATTAGCGAAACATTTGCCAAATGCAGAGTTGAAGGTATTAGAAGATTGCGGACACTCGCCGTTTATTGATTGTTTAGATGTATTTATAAAACATGTAGAGAATTGGTTAGAACAGAAATAATCCCCGAAATGAGCAGTATTGCATATACTATAACATTTGTATGTTAAAGGGGAGATTATCAATGCATCAACCATTTTTCATCGCTTATTCGCCATATAATCATTACGCATATACAAAAATGATGATAAAACCGCTGTATATGCAAGTTTCGCCAGCTGTAGTTCCTTTACAAATGCAATATCCGCAGCCACCAATCGCTAACGCACAGCAATACTTATATGAAACTGCTTTTTATAAACATCCATACTTTAAGCAATTTCATAACAATGTGAAAGCACAAGTTTGGGAAGGATAAGGTAACAAGCTAAAAGATTCATTCTTTTAGCTTGTTTTTTATTGCGAATATTCGTACACGCATTTGCAGAAACGGTTTATAATGAAAAGTGGAAGCGTGAGAAGGAGAGGGAAAGGGATGTCAATGCGTTTTACTTTTTGGATTATGGTTGGGATTGTAGCAATCTCGGGTTTATCACAAGGAATGCTCTTACCGGCCATTGCAATGATTTTTGAACAAGAAGGGGTTAGTTCAAGTATTAATGGTATTCATGCGACGGCATTGTACATTGGGATATTAGTTATTTCGCCGTTTCTTGAAAAACCGATGCAAAGGTTTGGAATGAAGCCGATTATTGTTATAGGTGGGTTTCTCGTTATTATTTCATTATTCTTTTTTACACAAACATTTTCATTTTGGGTATGGTTTATCCTTAGATTTCTAGTTGGAGTTGGAGATCATATGCTTCATGTCGGAACACAAACATGGATCACGACAACATCAGACCCAAGTAAAATAGGGAGACAAGTATCGATATACGGTGTATTCTTCGGAATTGGTTTTGCTGTTGGTCCGTATTTAGCAAGCACTGTGCAGTACGGTCTTGCGACACCATTTATTATATCTACTATACTTTGTTTAATAGGTTGGCTTTTACTACTTCCAACAAAAAATGCATTCCCAGCGCAAGATGAAAGAGAAGTGAAGAGTGAATCATCATTTTCTCGTTATAAACAAGTTGTTGGATTAGGATGGATTGCACTGCTGGGACCACTTGCATATGGCGTACTTGAAGCAATGTTAAACAGTAACTTACCAGTATACGCACTTCGTAAAGGGTGGTCTGTTTCAGATGTATCCTTCTTATTACCAGCATTTGCAGTTGGGGGTATTATTACACAAATTCCGCTCGGTATATTGAGTGATAAATACGGAAGGGACCGTATATTAACGTGGACGTTTAGCATAAGTACGGGCATTTTTCTACTTGCCGCCGTATTTGATCAATATTACTGGATCGTCTTTGCCTGCATGCTTTTAGCGGGTATGGTTATTGGATCGTGCTTCTCTTTAGGGCTTGGATTTATGACTGATTTATTACCGAGACATTTACTACCGGCAGGTAATATATTATCCGGAATCGCTTTTAGTTTAGGAAGTATTATGGGACCTGTATTAGGCGGCGTATTTATAGAAAAAATACAGTATACAAGCTTTTTTATTGCGGTTATGATTATAATGGGAATTCTCGCAATGTTATATATGGTCTACATGAAAAATCAATTTGCATCAAGAAAAATAGAAAGTAGGTTAGGGCATGACAAAACAACCTAATAAAAAGAAATTTGAAGTACTTGAAAATGAAACAATTACAGACTGCTTAGCACGTATGGAACAAGAAGGCTACGCTCCGTCTCGTCGTATGGAAGAGCCAATCTTTCATGAAGTAAAAAAAGACGGTAAAACAGTAGTTGAACCGTGCGGTAGGAAGATTGTTTTTGAAGGGAAATTGAAGTAATCCAATAACAAATTCTCTTTATAGTATAGAGCCATCCAATAGTTGGGTGGCTTGTTTTTTTATTAATCAATGCAGGAATTGAATAGAATGAATCTCTCGTTCATTTCTCCTAATGGGCTTCTTTATATGGGACAAAAGATTGCTACTTTTTTCGTATATTGGTAAAATAAGTTCTTGGGTCTTACTTATTGTTATCGGTATAATGTTTGTCGCTTGAATGAAAGAAATTAGTTGCAAAAATTTCGCACTATGTAAAGGGGTACAGCAACGATCCCTTTTTTTGGAGGCACCTTAAACATAAAGCGAGAGAAGAGGCTATATGAACGATTCTCCTATCTTGTTTAAATATTAAACGAGTTACTGCAATTGGAATAGGTATATCAAACTAGTCGACATCCTGATGGATCATGTTTTTCTAGCAATCTATCACTTCTGATGGAATCGATAGATTGCTAGAAAGCGGAAAACAATTATTAGTATATTCCGAAGCAGGTGTAATAGAGTGTCCTTCCATAATTAAGGGTAAAACCAAAATACGTTGTTGTAAAGAATGATTTGTTAGAACTAGTTATAAGGAATAAAACAGAAAAGAGGATCACATGTTAGATACTTTACAGAGAAGTAAAAAGTTTTTTTTAGTATGTCTTATTTTTTTAGTGCTTTTAACCGCTTGTGGTAATACTGATGTTAAGACATCTAAAGCTTCATTACCACCGGCTGAATCCAATATAGATACATCATTAAAAGCACCAAATTGGGTAGATAAAAGTCCTATCCAACAGTCTCCTAATTTTACGGAAGATAAAAAAGTACAATCGGTTGTGAATTTAATAGCAACGGGTGATAATTTATATCATGACGCAGTAATTAAAGATGGCAAACAAAAAGACGGTTCATATGATTATAATTATATTTATGAAAATATCAAAAAAGCTGTTAAATCAAGTGATCTTGCTATCGTGAACCAGGAGACTCCGATTGCCGGAAATAATTTAAAAGTACAAGGATATCCGACTTTCAATACACCTGAAGAAGTAGGCCAATCTTTAGTGGACACTGGATTCAATATAGTGACGCAAGCGACAAATCACGCTATGGATATGGGTATTAAAGGTGTTGCGAATACAAGAGAATACTGGAAGAAATATCCGGATGTTATCCCGGTAGGTATTAATGAGAGTCAAAACGAGCGTAATGAAATAAAAACGATTACAAAAAATGGTATTCGTTTTGCGTTACTAAATTATACATATGGTACGAATGGAATTAAAATTCCAGCTGATAAGTCTTGGGCTTTAAATTTAATTGATAAAAAAGCGATACAAAATGATGTGGAAAAGGCGAAGAGTAGCTCTGATATGGTGATTGTTATGGTGCATTGGGGAGTAGAATATACCTCAACACCTTCAAAGCAACAAAAAGAAGTTGCTCAATATTTAACAGATTTAGGTGTAGATGTAGTAATTGGAAATCATCCACATGTAATTCAACCAATTGAGTGGAAACAAAATAAAGATGGACATGAAACGCTAATCTATTATTCTCTTGGAAATCTTATTTCTGCGCAAGAAAAACTAGAAACATTGGTTGGAGGATTATCTTATGTACAATTTGTTAAGTATGAAGATAAAACTTTTGGTATACGACAAGCGGCAATCGTACCGACAGTAACCGACTATGCTGATGGTAAGAAACAATTTAAAATTCAATTTTTAAAAGATTATTCGGATGAAAATTCTAAAAAACATGGAATTAAAAAATTTGTCGGCCCGGTTTCTTTGAAGGATTTCAAGGAGATTCCTAGAGACGTGTTGGGAAATTGGTATAAAGATTAATAAACAAAAAGGGAATGAGATACAATTAAAAAATTTATAATTTTAGCATTGGTATTGGCAATGGGATGGAGTCTGGCTGCTTGTAGTGGAAAGCAAACATCTCAGGCAACTACTAATAATAACGATAAAAATAAAAATGAAATACATGCGAAGAAAAAAGATGTTTTACCTATCTCTGATGTTAATGATTGGAGAATTATCCTTGTAAATAGAGAGCATATGTTATCAAAGGAACTAGGAATTGAATTAACAAGTATCACCCAAAATGCGAAGCCAAATATGAAAATAGATAGTAGAATTGCAACTTCCTATCAGGATATGGTAGCAGCTGCAAAAAAAGAGGGAATCAATCTTTATTTAAGATCAGGTTATCGAGCTATAAAATTACAACAAACTTATTATGATGCTTCAGTTAAAAGCTATAAATCTCAAGGCTTGTCGGATAAAGAGGCTAGTGCTAAGGCATTGGAATATCTTCAGTATCCTGGTGCAAGTGAACATCATACTGGATTAGCGTTAGACATTATTTCAGTTGAATGGCAGAATACTGTAGAAGATTTAAATGCAAAATTTGAAACTACCGATGCATTCAAATGGTTAGATAAGAATGCTGCAGAATATGGATTTACTCTCCGCTATCCAAAAGATAAAGAGAATATTACTGGCATTAAGTATGAGCCATGGCACTATCGTTATGTAGGAAAAGAAGTTGCTGTTTATCTAAAAGAAAAAGGGTTAACTTTAGAAGAATATAACGAAAAAATTAAGTCTGGTAAGTAAAAATATGCTTTAATTTTATTAAACATTATGCACTGCTACAGGAAAAGGTGAATCTGAGGATGTGTTAACCTTCCGCCTAGTATTGTAAAAACTGAGTATGATAATTTGAGCACGTATGAACCAGTTATCGTGTAAAAAGATGTATGTATTAAGAAATTAAAGTTAAGGATCTGATATTCATATCAGATCCTTTTTCTATCGTTCTTTTAAGAGCGACTGAGCCAAAATATTGGAATGAATATAAAAATAAAACAGCCCAAGGAATAGTAAAACGAATCCGGGAGTCTACTCGTACGCTTCATTGGGATTATCCAGAAATAGTTGTTGATGAAATAAGAAAGAATGGGTCTTACTCTCAAGCAAGAATTTAATATGAATGAATTGGATAGAAGGTAGTAATAAAAAACACTGCGCCTGGCAGTGTTTTTTATTATTTCTGCACATAAATACATAGTCATATTGATTAAAGTTTCACTTTATTGAAGAAAAATGCGAAAGCCATTCATAAAATATGGAAATGTTAAAATCCCTTTGATAAAATAGCAATATGTAAAAATAATTATTTGTTAATTCTTAATGTAATGAATATTCATGTTTAAATATACGAATTTAACTACATAGTTATTGTGCTAAAGGGGGAGAAAGATGTTAGATGAATTGTACAATGCTTTTTTAAATGCGTCTGGTTTTACAGAAAGTGCGAGGAAACGAGATCGGTATGATGATTTACATGATTATTTAAAAGATAAAGAAAGAGAGTTAAAGCAATTCATTCAAGAGGCTGAATCAGCGAAGAGAGAGTATGAGAGTAAAAGTAATGGCTTAGAAGCTAATAAAATTCCGGCAGTTGAATTTGAACAAAAACGTCATGAAAAGGATGAAGACTTAAATACAGTATTATCCTATTTTAAAAGTGCATTAAGCGATATTGGATCTGCGAAAAGTACAGCTTATGCAAAGTATTTGGAATATAAAGCGAAAGCAGAATCGGAGAAAGCGTCAGCATACGCTGCAGCGACCAAGGCTTTTGAAGAAAAGAAAAAGGAATTTGAAAACTTTATCCATTAAGCATACAAAGAATGGAGGGAACCAACATGAGTGGTAAAGAGGTTGAAATTATAGGAAGTAACACCGCAAGTGCCATTTCTTACGCACAAAACATTGAAAATGGTATGAAGGATTCTTTAAACCAAGCGAAAGACTTAAAAGCATATGTCACAGGTGCGAAATGGAATGGAAAAACGAGAGATGCCTTTTTAAGTTATCTTGATTTGATCATTCAATATAATTCAGAAATGGTAGAGGCATTTGAAGGACATACGAAAGCTTTGAAAGAGTTAGATAAAAGCATTCAAACGTACGGAGATAAATCGGAAGTAAGGGCGATAAAACAACTGTGATGGAGAAACGAGGGATAAAAGAATGGGGAAAGAAATGAGTTTTGCACCTGCTGAATTATATGTTCTCGCAGGTGCAGCTGGGGTTACCGATATATTTGGATTGCCAAACCGTGACGCAATTATTTTACTTGATGCAGAATGTGTCACGAAAGCAACTACGAGTTTAAAAGAAAAAGGCCTACTTACAAGTGAAAATGGAATTACCCCTGCAGCTTTTCAAATAATTGAACTATTAAAGGAATATGAAAGTTGTCATGAATACACGAGAATGAATAATGTATTAATTGGCTTTTTGAAAGAGGATAAAGACCGAGTGGCTGTATTAACGGAAATAGAACCAAATAAAAAATACGAGATCGACTACATACCAAAGCCAGACGTATATTTTTCCTTATTAACACGCATCCCTTTCTTATTGAGAGAACCGAGGGAAATAGAAGATACATTTTTCTCAAAGAGAATGACAGAAGAAGAACAACAAACATTTGAGGAAAAAGATTTATCAAATAAAAACGTTATAGCGATAGAAACGTATACGAGGCCTCGAAGTAATAGAGGAGGAAAATGGGAATGTTTCTTATATTTCACTGAAGGAGAAGATTTCGTTCAAATAGATGTAGATCGTAATCGATATGACTGGGTGAGCCTCTATGCGGTTAATAAGAAATTGTATGACGTGTTAAAAATGCCATATAAAAAGTTAATTGACCCGAGACAATTCTCGTTAGGAGGTATTCAATAATGCAAGTATCAATGGGAGATAGTGGTTCTGGTGGTGGAGAAGAAGTATTAGTTAATTTTCAAGAACTACTAGATATAGTAATGAAGTTAGAAAATATATATAAAATCCATGTAGACGTCATTGGAACGAATATTGAGAGTTTATTAAGCTGTGATTTTTATCAAAAAGGTGAAGCGATGAGAGTAATTGAAAAATATCCTGATATATTACACAAAACACTAGAATTGGCTGAACACTATTCTAGGTCAGCGACAGTTGTAGGGAATGTATGTGTAGAAATGCTTGAAAAGGACGAACAATTACGTGAAATATTAAGTAAGTTGTAGAAATCACCATACGGCTGGGGGGATGAAAACGAGATGGATGTGAAATATAGACCTGAACCATGGCAAAACATGGGGGATGGTATGAATCGAATTACAAAAGATGCACTCATGAAATTACGGGAAGCAAATGAATCATTAAAAAGAATTGATGGAAGAATACGAGATTTAGACTCGGATGGTAGTATACATTTTAATCCTAAAGATCAATCGCAAAAAATCGGGGAATTACTTGATAGTTATACGACATTACAAAAATATTGCGGAGAAGCAGGGCGATTGGTGTCTGAACATATAGATAAACCTTTTTTAGTAGAAATGGATAAATTCGCTCAAAAAATGAGAGATACATCTATTCTCAGTTTTGAAACAAATAACCGAATTGGCTCTACAACAACGACAGTATTACCAGGTGCGCATGCGGGCTACGGAAGTGTACCACAAACAATACAGAAGAAGAAAGATAAAATAACAGTAGAAGATATTTTTAGAGATTCTCCTGCATTTGATAACGTACTTAGGGCAGAATACAAAGAACTAAAAAAACAAAATCCAGATGCAAAATTAAATTATGAAGAATACAAGAAAGTAGTCCCATCCACACGAGGATTTGAATACAAATCAATAGAAGATGAACAGAAAAAACTAGAAATGGTGCGAGACATAGGAATAGGCGTAGGAATCATCATCACAACAATCCTTTGTCCACCACTCGGGGCCGCTGCGGCAGTTGTATACGGCGCTGTACAAATAAAAAGCGGTATCGACGGAGAAGACTGGGGAACACATAGGAAATTGAGCCAAGAAGAGCGGGTAGGAAACATCATTTTTGGCGGATTAGATGCAATCCCAGTTGTTGGAGCAGTAGGAAAAGGAGTAAAAGCATTCAAAGGCACGAGTGAATTAGCTGATTTAGCCAAATTATTAAAATTCAAAGAAGGAATGCCTGGTTTTAATCCAAATTTGGGTAAAAATGTGGTACAATCATTGCGTGATAATAAAGCTATTATGCTTGACCGTTTGAAACTAGCGAGCCTTAAAATAGAGAAATCTGGAAATGAAAAGATGTATCAATTTGGCGAAAAAATAGCCAAAAGCATAGATGATAGGACAGCCAAATCGGCAAGTTTTGAAGTTGACGGAAATGGCTTACTATTATCTAAACAAGGTGGTACAGATTTCCAAAACTGGGTGGATAAGCATAGTGCAGAAAGTAATAAGATTATAGATGATAAGATTAAGGGTGTAGAGGCTTCTCTTGCTAGTAAGGGTACGGATAATATTGGTAAGGGAGCCAGTGGGGCTAATGAATTCGATGATATCTTAATTGATTCATACAAAAATCTGAGGAAAAATAAAGAAATTTCAGGTCAAGCACATCATTTGAATCAAGATGCTGCTTTTAGAGACTATATTCCAAGAAATGACGGACTTTCTGTAAAATTGGAAGGAAATATATTTAAAGATATAGATAGCCCCCATTACAATGCTCATAAAAGTTTAGAAGATTTTTGGAATATTTACAGGAAAAATGGAGATCTAGCAGGGCTTAAGCCTAATTTAACAGACTATAACAATGCATTGAGAGATTCTTTAATTAATGCAGGGTTATCAGAAGCACAAGTAAACAAAGCAGTTTCAGAAGCGATCAAGCAACAAATAAATGCTGGTCTTTTGGCTGATGATTTCGTGCCTAGAATACCGGGGAGAATTAATTTACCAAAACCAAAACCTTGATGGAGGAAATAAAGTGAGATTAGAAAATGAAGTCGTGCAGTCTTTATGTAGAATTGATTTTTTATCACACACTAGAAAATTAGAAGTTGATTTTGAGATAGTACCAACTTTAAAATTGGCTAGTAAAAGTATTAATCAATTAAAGTGGGAGAACCTTTGTTTAGATAAAATAGGAGATGTTACTTCACATTTATCAAAGAATTATAAAGAAATGTATAATAAAAATTGGAATAATTTAGCGATGGATATAAAAAAGGAAATTATTCCCGTTGTTGATGAAAAATTGTCTGTTCTGATTAGTGAAGGACAACTTTTAGAAAACATGAAAAGTCAAATTTTATTTGATATAATGAATATCGCACTATATAAAAGTTATTCTTTAGTATGCGAGTCTGAATTTTATAATTGTTTATACGAAGTATATATAAATGGTTATATTCCATGTGGGTGGACTGGAGAATATCCTAAAGGAAATATAAAAGTTATATGATAAGGAGTGAAGTTTTTTGGAAGAAAATAAAGATTTCCTTAATGAATGTATGAATATTATAAATACTACCATATATAAGGTTTTTAAAATAGACATCAATGATGAACAAGAAAAGCAAATCTTAGGTGCATACCTTTTTGGAATGTTTAATGGATTAGGACACGAAAAAAATATTAAACCTGTTGACATACAAGGTGCTATGATTCAGATTTTAAACGAAAAACTAAATTATTCTTTAGAGTCTGCTGTTCAATTTAGCCAGTTTCTTATTAATTCCACAGATAAAAATTTCCATCCTACTATGTTTGCTATTATTCATAGAGGATTGGAAGGATATTTCATGTATAAAGATGGTAGAAATGAAGAATTATCACGAGATTTTCATGATATTATTGAAGTTGTTAAAACAGCAACTTAAATTAGAATTAAGATAGCATGTGCTATTTCACTAGATTCTATGAGCGAAGGAGAAAGATTTTTAAAGAATAAAGTGAAATGGCTAAAGCAAGTCATGGGCATGTTAAACTAGAAAGCGGTCGAGATAATTCAAAGCCAATTATTATAGTGAAAGTTTCTTGAGAACTTATTCGGAAACAGGGTACGATGCACATGAAAATAAAAATAAAAATGACATTTATAGTGGTTACTGGAGTTTTGAAAGTGGAGCAATCGTAAAAATTTTAAAATTAGATGACTCAACTTTGAAAGATACTTCGTACTACCCTTATGATATGGTGCATTACCAAGAAAAATAAATGTAAGAATCCACAGTGATAAACTTTTACACTGTGGATTTTTTTGTCCATTTAATCGTTTTATTAAGGGTGAAAAAAGTTCATTTTGTTAATCCAATAAGTAAACATGGTGATATAGGTTCTACTACAGCAAATAATGAGTTGTTAAAAATTATTGATAGTTCTCTAGATTATAGTACATTTAAAAGAAGATTAAAAAATTGAGCACATTATAGATTGGAAGATGGAATAAATTCATTACCTGAAGGCTTAAGATAATTGATGTTACTATAATTTGTATATAGGGGGATTCATTATGGAAAATCCAGGCGTAATGTCTTTATGGATAGGTAATTTTAGAACTAAGCAAAGCCTAAAAGAATATGTTGAGATTAAGTTTGATGAAGTTGGGGATAGAACTCAATCTAAATTCATGAGAGACTTTAATCTCGATTTTATTGATTATAACCAAGATTTATTAGAGAGCACCTTGATAGAGGACTCCACTACATCGTTGACTACCCTTTTAAGTGGTTCCTCTTACGAAACGGAAATTTTATCACAATTTGTGGAACATTACGGGGAAGAATTGCCAGAAATCTATGATTCTGTTATTAGATTATATGATTTTGAGTACGATGGAGATATAGATGAAGTTAAATTTATAAGTGGAAATTTAATTCATATGGGGTCAGTTGTATATGAGGAATGGGATGAATAGTTTGTGATTTAGTGAAGGAAACTAACACGATTAGCTACAGTAACTGTCTAAGTATTTATTGCTGGATTTATAGGTTATATACTAGAGTGATAAAGCATGTGGTACTAAAATTGTATACGCAGCCAGGTAAGGCATGAGAACGAAAAAGAATAGGCTGTTAAAAAGTAAAGACCTCATGATGGTTGTACCATCATAGAGTATTATGTGCAATGATAGAATAGAAAATGAAGTACGAGCTTAGGCGAGAAGACATTTTATTGTGCGACGAATATAAAGACATGGAATGGATATTAAATTAACGAACTCGTACAAACTCGTAAGTTTTAACATAGTAGTTGTCATGACATACAAAAGGTGTCATACTTTTACTACAAAACTTACAAATTTATGCTATTTAAAAACATATGAACTTAAAGCGCTTGATTGTCAATTAAAGGCAACAAGTGCTTTTTTGCGTTTTAGCGTAGAAATAATGTGGTACAATCGCTTAAGGAAAATAAGACTTAAAAAAATGCATTAGATGCTATGAAAAATACTCCTATTCCAGTAGCAGTTAGGACGGTGGATACTGGAATAGGAATGAAGCTTCCTTATATAGAATCTTCAACTGTTGGAGAAGTAGTTGGAAAGTTTTCAAAGGCAAGTACGGTAGCTAAGGATGACGCTTATCAACTTGCTAAGGGTACGGGTAATGGTAAGCATTTAAATGATGTACCTAAAATAAAAGAAATTGAAGTGAACTTTAATAGAAATGTAAAACATGATTCAGAAGAGTTTGCGAGACAATTAAAAGACCAAGAAAAAGGTATGAATGAGCTTACAGTGGATGAGTATTTAAAAAAATCGTGAAAGATACATAGCACAGGGGCGAGCTATTGAAGGGAATGCTGCTCAACAAGCTGCTAGAGAAGAAGCTTATGTACAAAAGGTAAATGAACTACAAAGAGAAGGATTAACGTTATCAAATGCCAAGAAAAAAGCCAAGGAATGGCTAGATACTCAAGCTGCACTTCACAACCCTGACCAGATAGCAGGTGGAAAGGTAAAAATAATAGGAGGTATGGGAGATAAAAGGATTAATTCTTCTATAGGTAGTCAATGGCGGTATAGAATTGATATTGTTGATGAACAAATTAAGGAATTAGCCAAAAACATGACACCAGAACAACTAAAAAGTACTTATTTGAATGTAAAATTAACACATTAGAGGAGGAGTTTAGATGGAACAATATTTAAAAGATTTTAAGTTGCATAATAAAGTTCCGAGTGAAATCATTGAAAAGTATAAACATGTAGTACCTAATGAAATAATAAATTTATGGAGTAATTATGGATTTGGTACATTTATGCAAGGGTATTTTAAAAGTGTAAATCCAGAGGAATTTAAAGAGATTTTGGAGGAGAGTAGTCAAAGATATAAGGATTCAATAGTATTGTTTGCTACGGGTATGGGAGACTTGGTTATTTGGTCAGATGGATATGTTAGATTACTTAATTACAGGTATGGTATAGTAAAGACCATTATGTTTACATTTGAATTTTTCTTTCAAAATATTACTGATTTAGAATTTAGAGATGAAGATTTATCTTGGCAACCTTATCCTGAAGCGCTTAAACAATATAATGAGTTAGATTACGAGGAGTGTTTTGGTTATACACCTCTATTAGGTTTAGGTGGAGCAGAAAAAGTAGAGAACTTAAAAAAGGTCAAATTAAAGGAACATATTCTTATTATTACTAGTTTTATGGGGCCAGTACAATAATAGAATAAGTAGATATTTTATTACTAGGTAAATAGAGATATAGGATTCGTTCAAATGACTTAGACTTACTACTTAATTTATATTCTACAAGCGAATATGATAACGAAACACATTAACACATATATAAATCAATGAAAAACAAAGTTTATGTGAAGTGGATAGAAAAAATAATAGGTTGTTTGAAAATACATACTCCATGATGGTTGTACCATCATGGAGTACTGTGTGCAATGATAGAATAGAAAACGAAGTACGAGCTTAGGCGAGATGACATTTTACATGGCGATGAATATAAACACATGGAATGTATATTAAACTAACGAACTCGTACAAACTCGTAAGTTTTAATGTAGTAGTTGTTACCACATATAAAAGGTGTCATACTGTTACTACAAAACTTACAAATTTATGCTATTTTAAAAAATGAACTTAAAGCACTTGATTCTCTACTTGAGGCAACAAGTGCTTTTTTGCGTAGAAATTTAACAGATCAGTATAATTTTATTATGTAAACTTTTTACATAGTTTTCTATACAACTAAAGAGAAGAAAAAGGTTCACTATTACTTTCATTTCTGTTATAAAAATTCTACAATAGAAGACAGAACGTATATTTGGTATAATCAAAATATACTATATGAAATGATGTACATGAGTTTGAAATTCATGTAACGAGGTAAGCACTACATAACAATGACTAATATTTAAAGTTTTCGTACCTATAGAATTCAATTCATGTTATATAAATCAATTGTTAGAAAGGAACAGGTGTAATGAATCAAATTTCATTTGAAGATTTATTTGAAGAAGAAAAAGAAAAGGTGGAGGTAGCTGAGGTATGTAAGGTACCAGCCCCTTTATCACCATTACAAAAAGATATTTTAGAATTAATTGATTCTGAAGAAATAAGTGCGCTTGAGCTATGTGAACGATTAATACGATCTGGTAAAATACCCGATGAAAGATTCACTACGAATAAGCCTAAAGCATATGGACAAGTATGTTTACTATTAGAAGGTTTTGTTACAGAAGGAAAACTTATTTTTATCAAAGATGATGAGAAAAGAGATAGGGTATATAAATTGAAAGAAGAAGTTTGAGATGTATAGTGGGAGATGAATGATTGGTTCCCTTTAACTTGCAGCTCCGTTAGTCTAGTAATGTCCACTAAAAAGGTGTCAATCTCTCCTAGATTGACACCTTCATACTTTTAACACCTTACATACTTACGCTTGAAACCAAGTCTTCCTCTATCAAGTTCTTTCTGAATACTTTCAGAAGCATTTAACAAACTGCTTTTTTTATTATCACGTTTGACTTCAACTATACCAACTTCTTTTGCAATCTCGACTGCTTTTTCATGTAGTGGTACATATGAGATTGCCACAGTGTTTAGGAAATTATTCATAGCGGATTTTGTTCGTTCTGGAGAATGATGAATTGTATCTTTCACCATTTCAAGCATATCGGAAATTTTACTTTCGGAAAATTCATTGTCTTTGCGGTTTCCTAAAAGCCAACAGTAGCAACTCCAGCCTGCAGACATTTTAAGCTCGTCCCCACTTGCAATCCATTTATCAGCAACATCTTGTGCGATATTTGACTCTGATAAAGTTACTGCCACCACATAATCGGATAGCATATAAAAATATGCCCCGTCTATCCAGCGATCAAAATCAGACTCACTCATAGCTTTTGGATCGGCAATAATACCTGCAAAGTACATAGCATCGTAGTTACCTGTGGCATAAAGCTCTTCAGCTAACTCTTGATTTAATTTTATTTTTTTAGCGATTGGTTTCATAGCACCTGTAGCAACTCCGAATACTGGCTCATGCGCACCGTTAGATATGTATATTTTTTTCGTTCGTTCCTTACCTAGAGATTCAAGTTCTTGCATAACTGTTTTAAAATCCATAGTTGTGCAACTTCCTTTCTTCATGTGAAAGCCTTTTTAAGCCTTTCGTATTTCATATGTTAATACTAATTGTATTCAAGGGGTATGTCTACTTTCTAAAAGTATCGAAACCGGTTAGTAATTTTGAAGCTTTTGATTTTGTGACTGCTACAAGCTATCTATAGTTAGAAGCAAAGTACAGTAGAATAAAAATGATTTGTATAGTTTTTCCAATAAATATTTGGTATGATGGTGAATGGGAAAAATATACAAGTTGTTAGTTTTTCAAAAAAGGGGGATTGAATTGAAAAGAACACCTGAATTTGTATTAGGTTTAATTGGTGGCATTTTGGGAATTATTATTTCCATAATATTAATAGTTGTAGCGTTTAATATTATGGAAGGTGTTGATTACGAACTTTTAGCTTATTACTCTATTATTTTAACGGTTCAAATAGGATTGTTCATTTTATCGTGTTTAGTAAACAAGGTTAATAATAAAGTTTATGGAGTTTGTATGATTGTGATTCCTATAGTTATGTTATTTATGTCATTATTCTTTTTACTTATTCCGACAATTTTACAAATTATATCTGGTTCATTTGCATTTAGGACATTAAAGTTAGAGTCGAATGTAAGCTAAATATAATTATTAACGTCTGAATATTCGGTTTTTTAAACATTTTCGTTTGCAGTTCAAATTAACATAAAGTACAAAGTTGTATGCTTTAGGAGGAGAAATAAATGATTATTTGGTCTGGTTGGGGTTTTTTGGTCGCAATTATTGTAATTATTAATACTCTTTTGGGTAAGGCTATCTTTGGATCTATAACGGGGGACGCTACATATTTTCAAGACCATAGTTGGCCAATGGCGGTAATGTTTATTATATCAGGGGTTATGTCTTGGTATTTAGGTAAATATATTAATAAGCCAGATGGGAAAGTTTATATAGATGCCGAAACTGGTGAAAAAGTTATGTTTAACAAAAAGCACTCATTATTTTTTATAAAAATGGAATATTGGGGACCGATTCTAGGAGTTATTGCGATTGTAACTTTAATTACAAGATAAAAAAGAGGATGGGTATAGCAAGAGTAATCTATTCAAGTAGAAGGAGAAATTAGTCATGAATGCAAAGAAACTACTAGGGGTAGCAGTTCCGGTCATGATGTTATTTGGTTGTGGAGTTTCTGAGAAAACGAACACTTCTAAACAGGAGAAAACGGAAGAGTCTAAAGTAAAAGAATCGAAGTCTAATAGTAAGAAAGAAAAAGTTTCAAAGGAAGACTATCCTAATAAAGTGTATAAATTAGGGGTAGAGTTTGATAAGTTGTTTGCGGAGCATAACAATATTACAAGAGAGGTTTTTGACGGTAAGAAAAAGAAATCAGATATAGTAGATAGTGTGAAAGAATTAAACAAAGTGTTAGATAAATTTGAGTCGATAGATCCCCCTGCAGAGTATGTAAACCAACAAAAAGATTTTGAAAAAGCAATTAGTTATTTTAGAGAGTCTTTTTCTTTAATAAATGAAGTATTCACCAGAAAAGAAAAAAGAGAAAAAGGTGATAAGACTGATAAAGAGTTAATAGAGAAATCTGAAAAGCTAGTGAAAGAAGGAGATATTTACTGGCTTAAGGCATTCAAAGATCTTGAAGGGGATATTAAAATCGGTGACGGTACAGTATCTGTGAAAGATTTGAAAGAGTTAGATAAGAAAGCTGGAATTAATACGGATAACGTTATGAAGAATGTGAAAGATGGTACGGAATTAATCGGTAATTGGGGATTCAAAGGAACAGACGGTTTCATTATGTCACTTATTCTAAAAGGTGATAAGACATTTGAAACGTATGGTAAAGGTGAGTATCCAAATAAAAAGAATTATATTGAAGGCACTTGGGAATATGATAAGGAAGCTTTTACAATCTATTTACATCTCAATAAACGTTTAGTAGACGGTGTAGAAGATACAATTCAAAAAAAGAAAATAGCATATAAAGTTCAAGATTATGATGGGGAAAACTTGCAATTATTTAATGAGACGTCATTTCATACAATTAAGTATGTGAAGCAAAGTTAAAGTTATGAAGGACTAGGTTTAAATGGCCTAGTCCTTCATTAAAGTGCGAGTATGTAAAGAATATGTTATTTTTCGTTCTGTTTACTTAATATCATGTTATTCTTTAATAGAAGTAATAAATGGAGTTTTACATTAAATATATGAGGTTGGTTACAAATGATAAAGAAATTTACTAGATTCGTATTAATAGTGGTTATGCCAATCAGTCTTATTACAGGTTGTGGGGCTGCTGAAAAAGCTGAAGCACAAAAGCCGAAAGCGGTACAAACGGAGAAAAAGGACTATATGGATTACTCATATGGTAGCAAAGGTATATTAGTAAGTGGCAAAGCGAAAGAACGGCAACAATACGAGATTGGATATATGGATGATAATAAATTAATTGGGATTGATGAAAATATTGAAGACTGCATTATTTTAGATAATAAAGATGAAGCAGGTCTCATTTGGAAACAAATAGAGCGTGGATCTATTATTGAAGTGCAATACGGTAAGGATCGCAATGATATCGTAGGCGTGCAATTCGTAGGAGATCGTGAGTCATATGAAATTAGTGATAAGTTTGATCGGAATACGATAAATGAGATTGTTGAAAACGTTAAAGGGAATTTGTAATAGATGTATTTCGATAGTATAGGATCTCTTATTATGAAATTGTATGCCAGTTATTTGTCTAAGTTTAAATTGATTATTTTGAC